>JALDXR010000091.1:0-9619 GCA_032154865.1 Nocardioidaceae bacterium | reverse complement strand
ACCTGTTCTGGGCAGTCGTACGGCACCCGGTGATCGTGACGGGCTGACGGCGCCCGGCAGACTCAGGCCCGGAAAGCCAGCCAGGTCTGCGTCATCCGTTCCGCCTCGCCTGCGTGAACCTGTCCAGGCACGGGTCCTCGCGCGACGGCTGCCCTGTGCTCAGCCGTGACCGAGACCGGCGTCCCGGGCCCGGATGATGGCCTCGGCGCGGTCCGAGACGTGCAGCTTGGCGAAGATGTTGGACACGATGTTGCGCACCGTCTTCGGTGACAGGAACAGGGTCCGGGCGATGTCGGCGTTGGCGCGGCCGGCGGCGACCAGGTCGAGCACCTCGCGCTCGCGCGGCGTCAGCTCCGGGAACGGACCCGGACCGGCCGCCGCGGGCGGGCCGGTCGCGAAGTAGTCCATGATGCGCCGGGCCACTGCCGCGCCGAAGACCGCCTCGCCGCGGGCGACGGCAGTGATCGAGCGGACGATGTCGTCGGGCCCCGCCTCCTTGAGGAGATAGCCTCGGGCGCCTGCTCGCATGGCCGCAAAGACCGTGTCGTCGTCCTCGGCCATGGTCAGTACGACCACGCCGACGTGCGGACTCTCGCTGGTCAGCCGGCGGGTCGCCTCGATGCCGTCGAGGTCCGGCATGTTCACGTCCATCACGACGACGTCGGGGTGCAGTTCCCGGACCAGGTCGATCGCCTCGTGTCCGGTGCCGGCCCGGCCGACGACCCGGATGCCGCTCATCGAGTCGAGCAACACCGCCAGTCCGTCGCGGAACACCGGATGGTCGTCGGCCAGAACCACATCGACGTCCTCGCCGTCGGCGCTCGAGGGCCGGTCCGTCTCGGGCTCAACGGCTCGCTCCTGCATCGAGGGTCACCTCCTCCTCGTCGCTGATCACCAACGGCAGCCAGGCCCGGACCCGCGTCCCGTCGCCGTCGGCGGACTCGACACGGACCCGTCCACCCAGCTCACCGGCGCGCTCTCGCAAGGACGCGAGTCCGACGCCGGCGACTGCGCTCTCGGGTACGCCGCCCCCATCGTCGACGACGTCGACCCGCAGCCAGTGTCCGCTGTCGTCGTCGACCCGGTCGAAGGCCACCGAGCAAGCCGTGGCACCCGAGTGCCGTACGACGTTGGCGAGTGCCTCGGACACGATGCGGTACGCAGCGACCTCGACGGCGGCGGGTACGGCGAGCTCGGAGTCGCCGCGTACCTCGACCCGCAGCCCGTCGGCGCCCTGGAGTCGCCGGGCGAGTTGATCGACCGCGCCGACCAGCCCCAGCTCGTCCAGCGCCGGAGGCCGAAGGTCGTGAACCAGCCGGCGTACCTCCTGCACGACCGAGGTCACCTGCCCGGTCGCATCGGTGAGCAAGGCATCAGCCCGCTCCGGATCCGAGGCGGCCAGGTTGCGGGCGGTCTCGATCTGGAGGCTCACCGCAGCAAGGGACGGACCGAGCCCGTCGTGCAGGTCGCGACGCAGCCGACGACGCTCCTCCTCACGCGCGACGATCAGGTCCTCCCGACTCGCCTGGAGCTCCCGGGCCAGCCGGGTTGCTCGCGTCGCGGCAGCGGTCTGCCGCAGCACGTCACCGAGCAGCGCCTGGTCACGAGCACTGAGCCGGGCGGTTCGGCTCGGCGCGAGCTCGAGGCTGCCCACCTCCTCGTCGCGGTAGCTGATCGGCAGCCGCACCGTCGAGGCACTGGGCTGACCGTCCTCGACCACGAGGCGCTCGCCGCCGGGCTGGACGATCTCGCATCGGGCGTACGGCGAGCGGAAGGCCGACCGGATCGTCCGCACCACGGTCAGCATCTGGTCGTCGGTGTCGTCGGTTCGCTCGAGTGCGGAGGCGACGGTCGCGAGAACCGCGTACGGGTCGTCGCGGTCCCCACGCAGCAAGCGCCGAGCCCACTCCCAGCCGCGGGCCCGCAGCGGCGCGTACACCAGGGTCACGACGACGAGAGCGAGGAGGGCCGACTCGCGTTCGTCCAGGACGGAGCCCGCCACGGCGACCACCAGCAGGTCCATGAGCACGACGCCGACGACGAGTGCGGCGTACGGCAGGGTCCCGCTGAGCAGCAGGTCGACGTCGTAGAGGCGGTACTGCGTGATCGCGACGACAATGGCTCCAGACGTCAGAGCGACGGCCAGGATCAGCAACGCGCCGGCGAACTCGTCGAGGATCGTGAACCCGACCACCACGATGACCGCATCCACGACGGCGGCCCACAGCAGCCATCGGAGCTGGAGCCGGCGTACGTCGCCGGCCGTTCGGTAGCGCCGGATCACGATCAGCAACGGCACAATCAGGCTGAGCGGCACCAGCAGATAGGCGGCGGTCAGCACGGCGGTCCACAGGTCGTCGGGCAGCGGGATGCTCAGCGGATCGAGATCGATTCCAGAGACCTCCGGGCCGAGCGCCTCCCCGGCCTGTTCCTCCGCGACGTCGGACGGGACGAACGTCAACATCAACGGCAGCAGGGCTGTCGACCCGAGACTGACCAGCGCGGCGCGGCCCCACCATCCCGACGGCAGGCGACCGTCGGGAAAGAGCACGAGCAGCAACGGCAGCAAGACCAGCAGCCAGGCGCCGGCGCGGAAGAACAGGAAGAACGCCAGGCTCGCGCCCGGCCACGGGGGTTGCTCGGCCGTGGCGTTGACCAACCAACTCGCACTGAGCCCGTTGACGGCCCAGAACAGTCCACCGGCGGTGAGCACCCACGCCACCGGATGCCGCGGCAGCCGGCCGAGCAACAAGGCGCCGGGCACGGCCATCGCGAGGCCGGCCAGTAGAGACGACCATCCCAGCTCGAGGCTGCCGCGGTCGATGTCGGTCGTCACGGCCCGGACGTCCAGCAGCACGGTCGCAGCGGCCACCAGCGCGGTGACACCCAGCAGGGTCGCTGCCAGGGAGTGCCGTTCACCACGATTTGTCGCCGTCACTCGCGCAGTGTGACCGGGCCGACGTCCCGCTGTCATGAGTCTCAAGTCCCGGGTCGATTCGGGACAACCCCGTGACGCCGGCCGGGATCGCCGACTCTGCCGGCCCGGGACGTCGCCCCGGCACCTTCGTGTCATGTCGGTGCCGCATCGGGCGGCGCCCGAGGTCACGAGGAGACCGAGATGAGTTACACGATCGAGCCGGCCCCGGCCCTCGACGAGCGTCGCCACGACGCACGTACCACGCCCGGCGGCCAACCCACCACGAGCGGAGTCGACGAGCGTACGAAGACGCGGCTCGCCGGCGGCGCCCTGATCGCAGGGGCTCTGGCCTGGTCGATCACCACCGTGGTGTTCCCCTGGCACGAGAGCGCGACGAACTTCCGCATCACCGACCTGACCGGTCTCGCGTTCCAGCTCGGTGTCATGGCGCTGCTGTCGGTGATGATGCGGACCCAGGCCATCGGCACCTCGCGCAAGGCGCGGATCGGCCTACGGGTCGAGCTGGTCCTGCTGAGCCTGGCCAGCACCTGGTCGCTGCTCCACGCGATCGTCCCGGACACGGTGGACTCCACGCCGCTGGCGATCCTGGACATCTTCTGGCCGCTGTCGATGCTCGGCATGTTCGTCATCGGGATCAAGGTCGCCGTGACCGCGCGGTGGCGGGGCGCGCTGCGCTGGTGGCCGCTGATCGCCGAGTCGTGGGCCGTGGTGACGGTCCCGTCGATCGGGATCTACGGCCAGTCGGCCGGGGACTGTGTGGGTGCGACCCATCTGCTGCTCGGCTACTGCGTCGTCGGACTGCTGCTGGCGCTCCGGCCGGAGCTGACCGAGGCGAAGTCCTGATCCATCCCGGCGCCGCCGGTCCGGTCGTGACGACCGGGCCAGCGGCATCTCGCGTACGCCGTCCGTCGTTGCTGCCCATGACAGAATGGCGGCACCGGCTGGCCCGCGACGGGAGGTGCAGACCCGGTGTCAACGACTGAGGATGCTCGCCAAGCGCTCAACGAGGCCTCGGACTTTGTCGAAGTCGGCAAGTTCGTCCGGGTAGCAGCACGCAAGTGCACGGGGGCGCAGGGAGCGACCTTCGTGATCCGCGAAGCGGAGTCCTGCTTCTACGAGGACGAGGACGCCATCGCGCCCTTGTGGAAGGGCCAGCGCTTTCCCCTGACAGCCTGTATCAGCGGATGGGCGATGCTCAACGACGAGACGGCGATCGTCCCCGACATCGAGTCCGACCCCCGGATCCCGATCGAGGCCTATCGGCCCACGTTCGTACGCAGCCTGCTGATGGTGCCGGTGGGCTCTCCCGAGCCGATGGCCGCCATCGGCGCGTACTGGTCGAAGCCTCGACGTCCGCGAGACGACGAGGTCGAGCGGCTGGAGGAGCTCGCCCGTCTCACCGCCAAGGCCGTCGAACGCATCGGCCTACGGGACGCGCCGTGGGCGCCGACCTTCTCCGAGCGGCACGCCGAGCCCGCCTGAGCCGAGTACGCGACCCGGCCAGGCGGGTCAGGACGCCCGCTCCAGACGTACGCAGCAGGGGCCGGGCTCGGGATCGGGTCGTGCGACCCAGCCGCGGTCGTCGACCTCCTCCAGCATCCCAGTGAGCAGGAAGAGGTTCATCCGGCAGACCGTGTCGGGATAGTCGGCTGCCAAGTCGTGGAACGGGCAGTTGCCGAGCCGGATCCGGTCCTCGGCCTCGGACGGCTCGAACCCGAGCCGCCGCAGCATCTCGGCGGTGGGCGCCGGCTCGGCCGCACGACCCAGCTCGACTCCGGCCTGCCGAGCGTGCTCGGTGAGGATCGCCGGGGCGCTCTCGCCGGTGGTCGCGGAGCGTTCGATCGCACCGGCCAGCAGTCGGCCCGCGAGGTCGTAACGGCGCTCCGGCAGGTTGACCGTGATCTGACGCGTCGAACGGCGATAGAGCTTGGCCGGCCGGCCCGCGCCCGGTCCGGATCGGCCGCTGCGCCGCTCGTAGACGACCTCGAGCAGTCCCTGCTCGGCCATCCGGTCGAGGTGGAAGGCGGCATTCGACCGGGGCAGGTCCAGCGCCTCGGCGGCCTGGTCACGGCCGACCGGTCCAGCGGCGGCGATCACCAACTCGTAGAGCCGACGGCGGGTCGGCTCCTCGAGCGCGGCCACCGCGGCCACGTCCTGCGGCGTCTCGGTCACCCTCTAAAGATAAGCGATGTTGACGGAACCAGCGAGACCTTCTAACGTTAGGATCAATTATTTTTAGAAGGAGGCCTTGCGAGATGACCACCCACTCCACCCCTGAAGCCGCGACCGCCGGCCGTTCGGCGTTCTCGGATCCCGGCTATCAGGCCTTCTGGCTGCTCCGTACGGTGTTCACGGTCGCGCCGATCCTGTTCGGGCTCGACAAGTTCACCAACTGGCTCGTCGACTGGCCGACCTACCTCGCGCCGTGGATCAACGACATCGTGCCGGGCAATGCCCAAGACGCCATGTACATCGTCGGCGTCATCGAGATCGTGGCGGGGCTCGCCGTCGCCGTCGCGCCACGGTTCGGTTCGCTGCTCGTCGCGGCGTGGCTGGCCGGCATCATCGTCAACCTGCTGTCCATCCCCGACTACTACGACATCGCGCTGCGCGACTTCGGCCTACTCGTCGGCGCGCTCGCGCTGTCCCGACTGGCCGTCGCGTACGCGCCCGGCCGGATCACCACGTCAAACCTCTGAGAGGAGACACCACCATGTGCGCCAACTGCGGATGCGGAGTCCCGGAAGCCACCCAGGGCGACGAACGGAACATCCTGTGGAGTCAGGTCGTCGCGGCGGTCCATGGCGTGGGCGGCCCTGGCCTCCCGCAGGCGCCGTCGTCGGCCGACGCCGCCGGGATCTCTCCCCAGCAAGCCGCCCAGAACATCAAGGACATGGCGGACCAGCGAACCGCCTGACCAGATCCCAGCGTCCCGCACCGCGCGTTGGCATGACCACGGCGGGCGGGACGTTGGCCTGTCCCGCACCAGGAGATGGGTAGTCTCGGGTTCGCCCGCACGAACACGGGATGGCTCTTACGGTGGTGAGGCGCATTGACCTCGACCAGCGCACGCAGTCGGGGACGGGAGTTGTTCGCTCAGCAGGCGTGGTCGGACGCCTACGCCGAGCTGGCCGCGGCTGATCGCGAATCGCCGCTCGAGCCCGAGGATCTGGTGCTTCTCGCGACAGCGGCTGCGCTGGCCGGACGAAACGAAGCGAGCGCCGCCGAGTTGGAGCGAGCACATCGGGACTTCCTGAGCAGGGGAGACGTGCCCGGTGCGGCGCGCTGTGCATTTTGGCGAGCGCTGGACCTGTTTCTCAGGGGTGAGGACGCGCGCGGCGGGGGCTGGCTCGCCCGGGCCCGCCGGCAGCTCGACGACGGGCAGCACGACTGTGTGGAGCGGGGTTACCTCCTCGAGCTCGAGAACTTCGGCGAGCCGGACCTCGCGGCCGCGTACGCGAAGTCGACGCGAGCCACCGAGATCGGCGAACGATTCGGCGACTCCAGCCTGGTGGCGTTCGCTCGCTTGGGCCAGGCCGAAGCGCTGATCGGGCTCGGCAAGACTGCCGAAGCGGCCAGCCTGTTGGACGAGGTCATGGTCTCCGTGACGGCCGACGAGGTGTCGCCGATCATCACGGGGATCGTGTACTGCGCCGTGATCGAGGCCTGCCGGGAGACCTTCGACCTCCGCCGGGCCCAGGAGTGGACCGCGGCGCTGACCGACTGGTGCGAGTCGCAGCCGCAGCTGGTGCCCTACCGCGGCCAGTGCCTGGTGCACCGCTCGGAGATCATGCAGTTGCACGGCGCGTGGCCGGACGCGGTCGAGGCAGCCCGACAGGCAGCCGAGTCCCTGCGTCCGGGATCGGACCCGGCTGCCGGCGCGGCCAGCTATCAGCTTGGTGAGCTCGAGCGCCTGCGTGGGGAATTCGGCGCCGCGGAGGGGTCGTTCCGGGAAGCCGGCAGACGAGGCATGGAACCACGTCCCGGTCTGGCGCTGCTGCGACTCGCCCAGGGACAGATCGCTGCCGCCACCTCGGCGATTCGCCGCATGCTGGACGAGGCCGGGGACCGCCTGACCCGCACCCGGCTGCTTCCCGCATACGTCGAGATCATGCTCGCCGACGACGACGCCGAGGCGGCCCGGCCGGCCGTCGACGAGTTGTCGGCTATCGCCGGTGAGCTGGATGCGCCACTGGTGCACGCGATGGCCGCCCAAGCGTCGGGTGCCGTTCTCCTCGCTGACGGAAAGGCCCGCGACGCCGTGGTCCTGCTCCGTCGTTCCTGGACGGCATGGCAACAGTTGCGGGCTCCCTATGAGGCCGCCAGGGTGCGGGTACTGCTCGCGCGGGCCTATCACGATCTGGGTGACGACGAGTCCGCCGCCATGGAGCTCGATGCAGCGCGTTGGACCTTCCAACAGCTCGGAGCGGCACCGGACGAGGCTCGTGCGGAGCAGCTGGCCGGGATCGCCGCGTCGAAGACGGCGGCCGGGTTGACCGCCCGGGAGCTGGAGGTTCTCACCCTGGTGGCGGCCGGCAGGAGCAACCGGGAGATCGGCAACGAGTTGTTCCTGAGCGAGCACACCGCTGCCCGGCACGTACAACACATCCTGCGCAAGCTCGGCGTGCCGTCGCGGACCGCCGCCGCTGCCTTCGCCGTCAAGCACGGCCTGGTCTGACCCGCCGGGTAGTCAAGACTGACCATGGCGACCGGCCGGACCGGCGATGCCGGGCGATGCCGGCCGGCCATTTCCTCCGTAGCGTCGCGATCGACGTATCGATGCCAGCTTCGCGACCGGAGGTCCGCCCATGACACGACCGGAGCGTTTCGACACCGTGATCGTCGGTGCCGGGCAGGCCGGTCTCGCGGTCGGACACTTCCTGGCCCGACAGGACCGGTCGTTCGTGATGGTCGATGCCGCCGACCGGATCGGCGACTCGTGGCGGCAGCGCTGGGACTCGCTTCGGCTGTTCACCCCCGCCAAGTACGACGGGCTGCCCGGACGGCGCTACCCCGGTGCGGCCTGGTCGTTCCCCGGCAAGGACGAGATCGCCAGCTACCTCGAGGACTACGCGCGGGTGTTCGAGCTGCCGGTGCGTACGGGCGTGCGGGTGGACCGCCTGGGCGTCGCCGACGGCCGGTACGTCCTCGCGGCCGGCGACCACCGTTTCGACGCTGCCAACGTCGTCGTGGCGACGGGGGCCTTCGCTACGCCCCGACGTCCAGGCTTCGCGGCGGACATCTGTCCGGACATCCTGCAGATTCACTCCAGCGAGTATCGGAACCCGGGCCAGTTGCGGGACGGTCCGGTCCTCGTCGTCGGGGCCGGCAACTCCGGCGCGGAGATCGCGCTCGAGGTCTCTCGGTCCAACCCGACGTGGCTCTCGGGCCGGGACACCGGTGTCGAGGCGCCATTCCGCATCGGCAGCATTCCGGATCGCTTGCTGACGCCACCGGTCTGGTTCCTGCTCTCGCACGTGCTGACCACGCGTACGCCGGCCGGTCGCAGGCTCCGCCGGAAGGCGACGGCCATGGGCACGCCGCTCGTACGGGTCAAGCCGGCGGATCTCGACGAGGCCGATGTCGAGCGGGTACCCCGAACCATGGCGGCGCGCGACGGTCGCCCGGTGCTCTCGGACGGACGGGTCCTGCCGGCGGTCAATGTCATCTGGTGCACCGGCTACCGACCCGAATTCGGATGGATCGACCTGCCGCTCGTTGCCACGGACGGAGCCCCGCTTCACGACCGGGGAGTGGTGCCTTCCCTTCCGGGTCTGTACTTCGTCGGGCAGTTCTTCCTGTCCGCCCTGACCTCGGCGCTGATCGGCGGCGTCGGGAGGGACGCCAAGCGCATCGCCAAGCACATCGCGTCTCGCGGCTAGGAGCAGCTCCCGCGGCTCGCCGGAGATGGCTCAGCGGGTACGGCCGAGGACCTGAAGGTCTTCGAGCGTCAGACCGGCGTCGCCGAGATCGCTCTCGAGCGGACTGCCGACGCGCAGCCCCGCGAGCAGCAGGTCGAGGTGCCGGTGGGCGAGCCGTCGTCCGAGATCGGCCGGGAACGACCCCGGCAACGGATGCGCCAGCCGGACGATCATCAGCCCGACGTCACCGAAGGTCACCTCCGGTCGCAGACTCTCCTCGGCATGGGCCGCGTCGATGATCGCGACCATCGGTGCCGTGGCCTGATCGCGCGCCGCGCGCAGCTCGGGATCCTCGAGGTCGACCTGGTCCATCAGGGCGGGGATCACCGCCGCGACCTTGATGTCCAACGCGGCGTGCATGTAGCGGGCCAGAGCGCCGAAGGCGTCCGGTGACTCCTCCAGGGCAGCGGCGGCGGCGGCGGCGGAGCGAGCCAGCGCATCGAGTACGACGGCACGGAGCAGCGCCTGCCGGTTCGGGAACCGCCGGTACAACGTGCCGATGCCGAGCCCGGCCCGGCGCGCGATCTCCTCCAGCGGCGCATCCGCCCCGCGCTCGGTGAACACGTCGCGCGCCGCGGCGAGCAACTGCTCCTGGTTGCGCCGAGCATCCGCCCGCAAGGTCCGGCCCATCGGCTCTCACCCTTCACCGGTTGTCTCCGACTCGGAACGAGTCTATGTTATATCCGGAGGGCAAGCCTCCGTTTATGACCGACGACTCGCTCAGGAGATGACCGTGATGGCCTCGCAGCCCGACGACCGC
>JALDXR010000090.1:0-9659 GCA_032154865.1 Nocardioidaceae bacterium | reverse complement strand
GACGAGCTGCGCCCGGAGTTCGGCCGGGCGACGTCGCCGCGGGCTGACGGCGCTGTTCTCGACGCCGCTGCCGACGCGATCGCTGCCCTGCTCACCGAGCGGGCCGGGCGGCACTGGACCGGCCGGGGCAGCCCGATCGTGGCCCGGGCCCGTCGCAGCGGCCTGGTCCGGGCGCTCCCCCGTGGCGTGCAGGAGTGGCTCAAACGCCGCGTCAACGACTGACGGGTCTAGGCGAGCCGGACCCGCGGATCGAGTGCCGCGTACGCTCGCTGGCTGGCGGCGCGGGCGCTCGCGGGATGTTGGCGATGACGACGGCCGCCGACGCGATGAGTACGACGCCGATGATCACAGGCAGGTCCTGCTGGCCGATGGCGTCGACCGCGGTCTTGCCGAGGCCCGGCAGACTGAACACGGTCTCGACCACGACGACGCCGCCGATCAGCTGGCCGACGTCGATGCCGAACTGCGTCACGACCGGCGTCAGCGCGCTGCGAAGCGCATGCCGATAGATGACCCGGCGTTCGGTGACTCCCTTCGCGCGGGCCGTCCGGATGTAGTCCTCGCCCAACACGTCGAGCATCGAGCTCCGGGTGAGCCGCGTGTACGTCGCGGCCAGCAGGAGGGCGAGGGTGAACCAGGGCAGGATCATGTGCTGGGCCCAGCTCGACGGATCCTCGGAGAATGGGACGTAGTCGCCCGCCGGGAACCACGTCACGCCGGCCAGCGTGAGCCGGTAGTAGAGCAGGTAGATCATCATGATGCCGAGCAGGAACGACGGCATCGAGTAGAAGAACAGGGCGAACCCGGTGAGGCTGCGATCGGCGAACGACCGCGGATGCACGGCCGACACCACGCCGGAGAAGACTCCCAGCAGCATCCAGAGGACGGCGGCCCCGAGCGCCAGCGACACCGTGATCGGCAACGCCTGACTGAGTACGTGAGTCACCGGGACCTGGTGGTAGTAGTCGTAGCCGAGGTCGCCGTGCAGCGCCCGGTTGAGGAAGGTGAGGTACTGCTTCCAGACTGGCTGGTCCAGACCGAGCCGATGCTCGACGAGGGCGATCGTCCGCGGTGTCGCCTGGCGGCCGGCGAGGGTCCGGCCGACGTTGTTGGGGACGAGGAAGAAGAGCGCGAACACGGCGACCGAGACCAGCCAGAGCACGAAGGCTCCTTGGATCAGGCGCCGAATCAGGTAGCCCGTCATCGCCGCTCACCGCCAGGTCTCGACCAGCTGCTCGGAGCGCGGATCGAAGGCGTCCCGCACTCCGTCGCCGAACAGGTTGAAGGCCAGCGTCGTGATCAGCAGCGCGGCTCCGGGGAAGATGATGAACCACCAGGACGTCGTGTAGTAGCCCTGAGCGTCGCTCAGCATGCCGCCCCAGTCGGCCGTCGGCGGTTCGAGACCCAGACCGAGGTACGACAGGGTCGCCTGGGTCACGATCACGACCGGGACCAGCAACGTGGCGTAGACGATCACCGGCGCTATCACGTTGGGCAGAATCTCGGCGAACATGATCCGCAGCGGACGGACGCCGACCGCACGAGCCGCCAGGATGTACTCCCGTTCCCGAATCGAGAACACCTGGCCCCGGACGATACGAGCCACCGAGGCCCAGCTGAAGAAGCCGATGACCAGGATCGTGACCGTCAGGCTCGGACCGGTGATCGACACCAGAGCGATCGCCAGGAGCAAGAACGGCAGCGACAGCGCGACGTCGACGATCCGGGCCAGCACCGAGTCGACCCAGCCACCGAAGAAGCCGGACACGAGACCGACGACGACCCCACCCCCGACGGCGAGTCCGGTCGCGACGACGCCGACGAGGAGTGAGATCCGGGCCCCGTACGCGATCCGCACCAGGATGTCGCGGCCGAGATCGTCGGTGCCGAACCAGAACTCGTGACTCGGCGGCATCGGGAGTCCGGCCGGCGACAACCCGGTGTCGCGGTACTGCTGGTTGGGCGGGTGGCCGGTGATCGCGGCGACGACCGGAGCGCCGATGGCGAACAGGACGACGAACACGATCACGCCCAGCGAGATCATCGCCGTCCGATCCCGCCGCAGCCGCCGCCAACCGAGCGCCCAGATGCTTCGGCCGGCCACCTCCTGCGACGACCCTGCCGAGTCGGGTGCATGCGTCCGCGAAGGTGCACTTCCGGTTCGGACGGTCATGCTGCTCCCTCCTCAGGCCTGCCTTGCGGGGTTATCTCCGGAGGTCCGGGCTGGGGTGGCAGGACCCGGACCTCCGGAGGGTCATGGGAGGTCAGCCGCCCTGGGCGTCCGAGCTCAGCCAGACATTCGTCGGATCGAAGTTCTGGATCGCCGGGATGTAGACGGCTCCGTTCACCTGGTCGGCGTGGTAGTTGGCCTGCTTCGGATCGGTGATCGGGAAGAACACCGCGTCCTTCATCACCTGGACGTCGGCCTTGGCCCACAGCTGGGCGGCCTGACTCTCGGTGGTCGCGGTCGCTGCCTCGTTGATCAAGGTGTTCGTGCGCGGGCTGTTGTAGAAGCCGAAGTTGCTGCCGAGCGGCGGGAACGACGGCTGGCCCGAGAACAGCGGCTTGAAGAACGACAGGGCGGCGTTGCCGTACCAGTCGGGACCCCAACCGGCCAGCGCGATGTCCCACGTGCCGCGCTTGGCGGCATCGGGCACCTGCAGGTACTTCGTGTAGAAGTCCGCGTTGGGCACCGCGACGCCGACGACGTTGATGCCGACCTTGGCCAGATCCTGCTGCACCGTCGCGAACGCCTTCCGGTTGCCCTCCGACGAGTTGCGGTAGAGGAACTTCAGCGTCAGACCGTCCGGGTGTCCGGCGGCTGCGAGCAGCTGCTTGGCCTTGTCGGGGTTGTACGGATAGGGGTTGTTGGGCTCCGATCCGACGATCCCGGGCGGCAGCACCTGGGTCAGCGGCGTGTTGACGTCCGGTCCGCCGTAGACCTGGATGATGTGGTCCCGGTTGATCCCGTACTCCAGGGCCTGCCGCACTCTGACGTCGTTCAACGCCGAGCTGTTGTTGGGCGACTCGAGGTTGAAGACGAGGTACGGGTTGGTGGAGAACGACTCACCGAGGTTCAGGTTCGGGTCGTCGGTGTTGATCAGGTTCGGCAACTGCGACGGCGGCGGGAAGTTGTCCCATTCCATGTCCGCCGTGTCGGTGCCGGTCTGCAGCTGAAGCTGCGTGGAGTCCTGACTCACCGTCTCGTCCACGACGATCCGGTCGACGTAGGCGTGGCGCACCGGGTCGGTCGCCGAGTCCCACGCCGGGTTGCGGGTGTAGACGATCTGCTTGGTCGGGTCCCACGTGTCCACCTGGTAGGGGCCGTCGGAGACCTCGTGCTGACCGAGGCTGGTGCTGCCCGGCAGGTAGTTGAGCACCTCCTTGGGTGCCGGTGAGAACGCCGGCAGCGTCAGCATGTCGACGAAGTACGTCGCCGGGTGGGTCAGCTTGAACACCACGGTGTGGTCGTCCTTCGCCACGACGCCCGGAAGCGATGCCGAGTCGATGTAGCTGCGGATCGCGTCGACCGACTGGCCGACCTTCGCGAAGCCGTCGCAGAAGCTCTGGTAGCCGACGATGAGGTCGGCGAAGTCAGGCGTTCCGCCGAACGGCTGCACCGGGTTACAGGTCCGCATGACCCCGCGTACCACGTCTTGTGCGGTCACCTCGCGCTCGGGATCGGTGTTCCACTTGACGCCCTTGCGCATCGTGATGGTGTAGGTCATGCCGTCCTTGCTGATCCCGCCGTTGGCCTCGGTAGGAATCGCCGTGGCGAGATCGGGCACCGCCGTCGTCGCGTCGCTGGATACGGCCGGATACGTGAACAGCTGCCGGCTCCACATGCGGAGGTTGAGGTAGCCGATCGAGTAGTAGCTGACGTTCGGGTCCATGTAGTCCACGTCGCCCGCGCCCAGCATGTTGAGCGTCCCTCCCCTGACGGCTTCGCCTTCGGCGCTGGAAGAACTGGAGTTGTTGGAGCTGCCACACGCCGAGGCCGCCAACAGGAGCACGCCCACGGCCGCGGTTCCCGCGAACCGATGGGTCTTCGTACGCATTGGGCCTCCTGAGATTGCGGTTTACGTGACCACGTTGCGATTCGGCAGATGAGAGAACGATGAGCCGCCTGGGATCGGGGCGGGCTTTCATCACTCACTCATAGATCGCGAGCAACGGTGGCGATGACTTCACGGGATTCACTTCAAGGAGCGACGGACATGAACCCCACAACCCATATCGACGCGCCCGCGCCATCGACCGGGCCGCCGAGCGGACAACCCCCGACACCGGCCCCGCCCCCGAGCCAGGGCTCGCATCGGGCCCGCCGATTGATCGCGGCGATCGCCGCCGTCCTTCTCCTCATGCTCGGCGCGGGAGCGATCGGTGGCTGGGCGGCCGGCGGGTCCGACAACGACGCGACCGCCACCCACACGACCGTGCTCACCCCGGCGCATCAGCCGCCGGGTCACTCGTCGCTGGCCGCCATCGTCAGTGCCGTCGAGCCGAGCGTGGTCTCGATCCGGACCGCCGTCGGCGAGGGCTCCGGAGTCATCCTCGACCACGACGGGCACATCCTCACCAACAACCACGTGGTCGCCACGGCGACCGGCGATACCGTCACGGTGACGACGAACGACGGGTCGACGCACACCGGCACGATCGTCGGGACCGACCCCCGCAGCGATCTCGCCGTGGTTCAGGTCTCGGGCGTCGACAACCTCCGGCCCGCCACTCTCGGCGACAGCGGCGCGATGCGCGTCGGTGACACCGTGCTCGCTCTCGGCAGTCCTCTCGGCCTCCAGGGCACGGTCACCTCCGGCATCATCAGTGCCAAGGGCCGCACCATCAACGAGACCGGTGAGTCCTCGAGCTCAGGCGTGACGTCGATCTCGGGCGCTCTCCAGACCGACGCGGCGATCAACCCCGGCAACTCGGGTGGCGCCCTGGTCAACACCGCGGGCCAGGTGATCGGCATCAACACCGCGATCGCGACCGCAGGCGGCAGCAACGGCAACATCGGCGTCGGCTTCGCGATCCCCTCGAACACCGCGAAGTACGTCGCGCATCAGCTCATCCAGGGCCAGCCGGTGGCGCACCCGTTCCTCGGCGTCGGTCTGGCTGAGACCGGCAGCAGCGGCGCACTGATCGGCTCGGTCGAGGCGGGCAGCCCGGCGGCGCAAGCCGGTCTGCGCCCGGGCGACCTGATCACAGCGATCGACGGGCAGCCAATCCGCAGTGCGGACGACATCGTCGCCGTCGTGCAGGGCGACCACGTCGGACAAGCCGTCACTGTCACGTACAGCCGGCAAGGTGCCGAGCACACCACCACGGTCACCCTCGGCAACGCGCCCTGATCGCCCCCTGACTGGTGGCGCGCGGTTGTCACTTCCTCCCCGCCGCTCGACACGACAGCCGCGCGCCACTGGCTCACCCCCCTCTCTCACCAAGACCCGGGGCCCGACTGCGGCCCGACCGACTCTCACAGGAGGCACGATGACCGCAACCCGACCCGCGGCGACGTCCACCCGACAGGCCGCCGCGGTCGAGCTGAGCAGGCTCACCAAGTCGTTTCGTAACGCCGACGAACCGATCCACGCCGTGCGCGGCGTGGATCTCACGATCGCTCCCGGCCAGACGGTCGCGCTGCTCGGACCGAACGGCGCGGGCAAGTCGACCACGATCGACATGCTGCTGGGACTGGCGATCCCCGACACCGGCACGGCCACGGTGTTCGGCCGCCCACCGGATGACGCAGTCTCCGCCGGAGCCGTCGGCGCCATGCTGCAGACCGGTGGGCTCATCCCGGATCTGTCGGTGCGGGAGCTCACCACGATGGTGGCGTCGCTGTATCCGGCGCCGATGGCCGTCGACGACGTCCTGCAGCTGACCGGCATCGACGACATCGCGCGACAACGGACGAACCGGCTCTCCGGCGGCCAGACCCAACGGGTCCGGGCCGCGATCGCGCTGGTCGGCAATCCGGCGCTGCTCGTATTGGACGAGCCGACGGTCGGCATGGACGTCGAATCACGGCGCGCCTTCTGGAGCACGATGCGGACCTACGCGGCGTACGGGCGGACCATCCTGTTCGCGACCCACTACCTCGACGAGGCCGACGACTACGCGGACCGAGCGGTGCTCATGGCACGTGGCCGAGTGGTGGCGGACGGACCGACGACGGTGATCAAGGCGATGGTGGGCTCGAGGACCATCCGCGCGACCTTGCCGACGGCGGATCGCGCCGTCCTCAACGGTCTCCCGGGGGTCGTCAGTGTGGACCGGCACGGCGCGGCGGTGATCCTGTCCTGCTCGAACTCCGACGCCGCGGTCCGCGCCCTGCTCGACGCCTACCCCGAGGCCAAGGACATCGAGATCACCGGCGCCGGGCTCGAGCAAGCGTTCCTGCAGTTGACTGCCGACGATGCGGCCGCTCCCGCGGCGCCGACGCCACTGCGGGAGCGGACCTCATGAGCACCTACCTGCGATACGAGCTCGTCCGGACGTTCCGCAACACCCGATTCATCATCTTCGCCTTCGCCTTTCCCCTGGTGCTCTATTTGGTGATCGCCGGGCCGAATCGGCATGTCCACGACCTCGGCGGCACCGGACTGTCGGCCCCGCTCTACTTCATGGTCGGCCTCGCCACCTTCGCGGTCATGACCGGCGCGGTCAGCAGTGGGGCGCGGATCGCGGCCGAACGCTCGGTCGGGTGGAACCGCCAGCTGCGCATCACCCCGCTGAACCCGCGCGTCTACCTGGTCACGAAGGTGGTCACGGCCTATGCGATGGCCTTGGTGAGCATCCTGCTCCTCTACTCGGCCGGCATCGCGTTGGGAGTCCGGATGCCGGCCGAAGACTGGCTCGAGATGACCGGCCTGCTGCTGGTCGGACTCGTCCAGTTCGCCGCGCTCGGCATCCTGGTCGGCCACGTGGTCTCCGCCGACACGATCGGCCCCGTGATGGGCGGCACGGCCGCTCTGCTGGCCCTGCTCGGCGGGACCTGGTTCCCGATCACCAGCGGCGCGATGTACGACATCGCCCGTTCGCTGCCGTCGTACTGGCTCGTCCAGGCCGGCCACGTCTCGATCGGCGGCACCGGCTGGGGGACGCTCGGCTGGCTCGTGATCGCCGCCTGGTCGATCGGGCTCATCGCGCTCGCGGCCCGGGCCTATCGACGCGATACCCGGCCGGCCTGACGGCGGGCACGACCTGGTCAGACCCGGAATTCTCATCTCTTACTCATGGGCACGGAGTACGTTCGGGACATGCGTCTCCTGGTAGTCGAGGACGACGTGAAGATGGCGTCCTTGCTGAAACGGAGCCTCAAACGCGAGGGGTACGGGGTCGACGTCGCGAATACGGGCGCGGACGCGGTCTGGGCGGGCCGCGAGTTCCCGTACGACGCGATCGTTCTCGACGCGATGATCCCGGCACCGGACGGGTTCGAGGTGTGCCGCCAGCTGCGCCAGGACGGCAAGTGGATGCCGGTGATCATGCTGACCGCCCGGGGTGCGGTCAACGACCGGATTCGGGGACTCGACGCGGGCGCCGACGACTACCTGCTCAAACCGTTCGCGTTCGCCGAGCTGCTCGCCCGGCTCCGGGCGCTGCTCCGTCGCGACGCCGGTGAGCGACCCGCCGTGCTCAGCGCCGGGGATCTGGAGCTGGATCCCGCCGGTCATACGGTCCAGCGCGGCGAGACCGCCATCGAACTGTCGGCTCGCGAGTTCGCCGTACTGGAGCTGTTGTTGCGTCGCAAGGGCGACGTCCTCAGCCGGACCGCGATCCTCGAGCATGTCTGGGACTTCGCGTACGACGGCACGTCCAACGTGGTCGACGTCTACATCCGCTATCTCCGCGACAAGGTCGACCGGCCGTTCGGTCGCAATGCGATCGAGACCGTACGTGGTGCCGGCTACCGGCTGCGCACCGACGGCGGCTGACGGCATGGGCAGGGCTTCGCTGCGCCCACCGTCGTTGCGCGCCCGGTTGTCCGCCCTCACCGCGACCGGGGCGATCGTCGTCCTCGGTGTGACCGCGCTGATCATCTACCGGGACCTGAGCGCCCAGCTGAGCGATGCGATCACCGAGGAACTCACCATCCGGGTCGACGACCTGGCCAAGGGCGTCCAGAGCGGCCTGACCCCGCCCGGCTCAGCGCTGGTGACCGCACAGACGATCTCCGCCGACGGCGAGGTCATCGCGCCGGCCGGTGCCAATCCGCTCCTGACCAAAGCCGAGCTCGCCCGTGCGGCCCAAGGGCAGATCATCGTCGATCGGGCCGTGCCGGAGATCGGCGGTGACACCCGCCTGCTCGCCCGTCCGATCGGGGGCTCCGGACGGAACGTGGTGATCGGAGTCGCCGCGACCAGCACCAAGCCACTCGCGCGCGCCAAGGAACGCTCGATCCTGCTCCTCGCCGTCGCCGGTCCGATCCTGACCGCGGCGGTCGCAGTGGCGGCGTGGATCGTGACCGGCGCCGCGCTTCGCCCGGTCCGCCGGATGGCCGGCGAGGCCGGCACGATCTCGGCCGCCGAACCCGGCCGCCGATTGCCGCAGCCTCGAAGCGACGACGAGATCGCCGAGCTGGCCCGGACGCTCAACGCGATGCTCGACCGGATCGAGACCGCCATCACTCACGAGCGCGCGTTCATCGACGATGCGGCGCACGAGCTCCGTACTCCGATCGCGGTGCTCCGCGGCGAGCTCGAGCTCACGACCCACGAGCGCGACGACCCGGACGCGGTCGCCCGCGGACTGGCCAGCGCCCTCGAGGAGACCGACCGGCTGGCCCGGCTGGCGCAGGATCTGCTCACGCTCGCCCGGGCCGATGCCGGCCAGCTTGCGCCGGGCGACGCCAGGACGGAGCTGCTCGCCGCGGTCCGGGCCGGCGTGCGGCGGCTTCCCAAGCTGGACAGCGTCGACATCGAGATCCGCGGCGAGCCGACCTACGTCCGCGGCGACCAGGAATGGCTCGAGCACATCGTCGGCAACCTGGTCGGCAATGCCTGCCGCCACGCCCGCGGCCGAGTCGTCGTCACGGTCACCTCCGTCGACGGCCATGCCCGGCTGGAGGTCGCCGACGACGGCGCGGGCTTCAGCTCCGAGCTCCTACCCCGCGTGTTCGACCGGTTCGCCCGATCCGACAGTGAACGCGGCTCCGGCGGCGGCGCCGGCCTCGGACTCGCCATCGTCGCCTCGATCGCCCACGCGGTCGGCGGCCAGGTCAGCGCCGCCAACGGGCCACCCCTCGGCGGCGCCCGGGTCGAGGTCGACCTCCGGCTCGCCGGCTGACCAAGATCTCATGGTGCCCTCATCGCCGGCGTCGGATCCTGACGACATGAGCGCCGCCGTCCAGTCCGAGCCCGATCTCCGCCAGGGGTTGATCTTGGTCGTCGACGACGATCCCAAGTTCGCGACGATCGCGATGCGCATTCTGCAGCGCACCGGTCACCGCTGCGTACAGGCCGACTCCGGCACCGAGGCGCTCCGGGCGGTACGCGAGCATCGACCGGATGCCATCGTCCTGGACGTGATGATCCCGGCTCCAGACGGGCTCGACGTCTGCCGGCAGCTGCGATCGGACGGCTGGCCCGGCGGCGTGGTCATGGTGAGCGCCCGCCGCAGCCCGGCCGATCGGGCGACCGCCGTGGGGGCGG
>JALDXR010000572.1:0-2893 GCA_032154865.1 Nocardioidaceae bacterium | reverse complement strand
GGTTGAGCTGGTGACGGCCGTGGAATCGGGGCGCGGTCGGCTTCTTCTCGAAGGGATACTGCTCGGTGACCACCTTCTTGAACATGGTTCGGAAGGTGACTCCGAAACCCGCCACCGGGTCCCAGAACTGCTCTTTCAAGCTAGCCATCGCCATCCTCCCTCGTTGTGGCCCTCTCCCCTTCGCTGTCCGGAGGGACAGTTACCACGTGTGTAGCCTCAGCCCCCGATTCACCTGGCAGCGGCGGGACAGGGTATCCACCGGCGTACGGGTCGAATCCGGCCGGCTCCGCCTCGGTCTCTTCCTCGCCCCTGCGCTCAGGCAAGAAGGCGGTCAGGAGGAGGACCGCGACGGCCGCACCGGCCACGATCAGCAGCGTCTGCTGGTTGAGGTCGGACTCCGCGCGGATCAGCCGGACCACGGCGACGCCCATCGTCCAGACCAGGGCGACCGGGATCAGAACCTTCCAGCCCAGCTTCATGAACTGGTCGTAGCGCATCCGCGGCAGGGTTCCGCGCAGCCAGATGAAGATGAAGATGAACAGCAGGACCTTGCCGAGGAACCACACCACCGGCAGATAGCCCTCGTTGGCGCCGCCCCAGATCGAGATCGGCCACGGTGCCAGCCAGCCGCCAAGGAACACCGTCGTCGCCAGCGCGGCGACGGTGGCCATGTTGATGTATTCGGCGAGGAAGAACAGCGCGTACTTCAGCGACGCGTACTCGGTGGCGAATCCGGCGACCAACTCACCCTCGGCCTCCGGCAAGTCGAACGGCGCCCGGTTGGTCTCGCCGACCATCGCGATCATGTAGATCAGGAACGACGGCAGCAACGGCAGGGCGAACCAGACGTTGTTGGCCTGGGCTTCGACGATGCCGGACATCGTGATCGTGCCGGCGTATATGAAGACCGCGACCAGGGCCAGACCCATCGCGACCTCGTACGAGATCATCTGCGCACTCGACCGCAGCCCGCCGAGCAACGGGTACGTCGACCCGGAGGCCCATCCGGCGAGGACGATGCCGTACACGCCGACCGATGTCACCGCCAGGATGTAGAGGACGCCGACCGGCAGGTCGGTCAGCTGCAGCGGCGTCTCCGTGTCGGTGAACGGAATGGTCACGACCGGACCGAGCGGGATCACTGCCCACGCGATGAACGCCGGCACCACCGAGATCACCGGGGCCAGGATGTAGACCGCCCGGTGCGCGGCCTTCGGAACCAGGTCTTCCTTGAGGGCGAGCTTGATGCCGTCGGCGAGGCTCTGCAGCAGGCCGAAGGGTCCGTGCACGTTGGGTCCGACCCGGTGCTGCATCCGGGCCACGACGCGGCGCTCGAACCAGATGCTGAACAGGGTCAGCACGACGAGCAGCACGAAGAGCAGCACGACCTTGATGACGATGACCCACCAGGGATCGTTGCCGAAGACCCCGAGCGTGGCGTCGTAGTTGTTGTCCTGGGCGACGCTCATGGTCCGCCCCATCATGAGGGGGCTCCCTTCTCGAGCCGCACGACGTCGCCCTCACCGGCGCGCAGGATCCGGTTCAGCGGCAGGCCGGCCGAGTTCTGCGGCGCCCACACGACGTTGTCGGGCAGATCGGCGGACTCGGCTGGTAGCGCGACCGCACCCGCGTCGGTACGCAGCACCACCTCGTCACCGTCGGTCAAGCCGAGCCTTCGCATCATCGCGTCCGAGAGCCGAGCCACCGGTGTGCGGGCGGTCGCCGCGAGGTAGGGATCGCCCTCTTGCTGCCGCCCGTCGTCGAGCAGCAGCCGCCAGGTCGAGAGAACGGCATTGGATCCCTCGATACCCCCCGACCCGCGCGAACCCGAGCCGAAGGCGTTGGAAGAAACTGCCGCTCGGTCGCCGTCCCACTCGCCCAGCGCCGACAGCTCGGCCCGGGCCTGCTCGACCGTACGGAATCCGAGGGGCGAGTCCATCTCCTCGGCGATGCCGGCCAGAACCCGCAAGTCAGGGAGTGTGCCCGCGTCCGGAAGCACCGTCTCGAAGGGGCGGAGCCGGCCCTCCCAGTCGACGAAGGAACCCGGCCGCTCGGCCACCGCCGCTACCGGGAGCACCACGTCGGCACGCTCGGTGACCTCGCTCGCCCGGAGCTCGAGGCTGACCACGAACTCGGCTTCCTCGACGGCAGCGACGGCCGCGTCGGGATCGGGGAGGTCGACCAGCTCGACGCCGCCGACGACGAGCGCCTTCAGCATGCCGGAGCGGACGGCCTCGAGGATGCCGTCGGTGTCGCGGCCGGCGACACCCGGGAGCAGATCGGCGTTCCAGGCGGCTGCGACCTCGGCCCGCGCCATCGCGTCTCCGACCGGTCGCCCGCCAGGCAGCAGGTTGGGCAGGCAGCCGGCGTCGACCGCGCCCCGCTCGCCGGCCCGTCGCGGGACCCAGGCCAGCTTGGCGCCGGTCTGGCCGGCGAGGTCGGCGGCCGCGCTGAGGGCACCGGATGACGCCGCCAGTCGCTCGCCGACGAGGATCACGTCGGATGCGGTCAGGCGGATCCGCGGGTCGTCGGTCAGCTTGCCGATCGCGGCCGCCTCGTCGCCGGGTGCGGTCGGGATCAGCCGGCCGTCGACCTTGGTCAGCCCGCGAGTGGTGTGGCTGGCGATCGCGAAGACACGGGTGCCACGGCGCTGGGCCTTGCGCAGCCGGAGGAACACGATCGGCGACTCGTCCTCCGGCTCGAATCCCACGAGCACGACGGTCTTCGCCCGCTCGAGATCGGCATAGGTCACCGTCAGCCCGGTGCCCGCGACTCCGGCGGCGAGGAATCCGGCCTCCTCCTCGGAGTGCGCCCGGGCTCGGAAATCGACGTCGTTGGTGCCGAGCACGGTCCGGGCGAACTTGCCGTAGGCGTAGGCGTCCTCGATCGTCAG
>JALDXR010000089.1:0-9675 GCA_032154865.1 Nocardioidaceae bacterium | reverse complement strand
CCCGGCCCCTTCGTGATTCCAGGATCCGGCAAGCAGCAAGCAATACATCAGCCAGCGACAACCCAGCCAACAGTGACTGGCCAGAGAGAACGAACAGCTCAGCCGGCCGCCACTGCCGGCGGCGAGAGGCCAGGACCTCAGACTTTGGCGAGTGTCCCGAGGTAGAGCTCGATCACCTTGGGATCCTTGATCAGCTCTTCGCCCGAGGCGGTGTAGGCGTTGGTCCCTTGATCCAGGACATAGCCGCGATCGCAGATCTGCAGGCACCGTCGAGCGTTCTGCTCGACCATGATGACCGACACTCCAGTGCCGTTGATGCGCTTGGTCTGGACGAATACCTCGTCCTGCAGGGCGGGTGACAGACCCGCCGATGGCTCGTCGAGAAGCAGCACCGAGGGCTCCATCATGAGTGCGCGTCCCATCGCGACCATCTGCCGTTCGCCGCCGGAGAGCGAACCGGCCCGCTGCGCCCGCCGGGCAGCGAGCGTGGGGAACAGCTCGGCGACCACCTCGAACTGCTGCTTGAACTTCTTGGGTCGCTGATAGGTCCCCATCTCCAGATTCTCGGAGATCGTCAGCGAGGGAAAGACGTTGTTGGTTTGGGGAACGTAGCCGATGCCGTTGGCGACCAGCTTGTCGGCCCGCCAGTTCGTGACCTCGCGGTCCTTGAAGCGCACCCGTCCCTCACCGACCTTGACGAGACCGAAGATCGCTTTGAGCAGCGTGGACTTGCCGGCGCCGTTGGGTCCGATGATTCCGACCAGCTCGCCGTCCCGACAGTGCAGGTTGACGCCGTTGAGAATGTTCACACCAGGGAGGTAGCCAGCGATCAAGCTGTCGGCCCGCAGGACCGCGCCCTCGGCGGGATCCTTCTCAGGCGTGCCGTCGCCCGAGCCTGGTGCGGTGACGTCAGGAGGAGTCGGGTCGCTCATGAGGATCCCTCGGGGTTGACCTGCTCTATTTCGCGCTCAGCGGCGGCGAGAATCCGGGCTTCCTCTTCGTGAGTGAGCTCCGCATCGTGATGGGCACCGAGGTAGGCGTCGATCACCCGGCTGTCACCCATCACCGAATCCGGTGGTCCCTCGGCGATGATCTTGCCTTGCGCCATCACGACGACCCAGTCGGAGATATCCCGAACCATGTCCATGTCGTGCTCGACGAAGAGCACCGACATCCCCTCGTCGCGCAGCGACTTCACGTGACCCAGGAGGGACTGCTTGAGCGCCGGGTTGACGCCGGCCATCGGCTCGTCGAGCATGACGAGCTCGGGCTCGACCATCAGAGCCCGCGCCATCTCGAGCAGCTTGCGCTGGCCGCCGGACAGTGAGCCGGCGAAGTCCTCGCGCTTCTCGTGCAGCCGGAATCGCTTCAACAGGCCGTCGGCGGCCTCGGTGATCGCGTCCTCCTCGGCCCGCCAGAGGAAGTCGAACATGGCGCTCCAGAACCGCTCGCCGCGCTGGCCCTTGGCGCCCAGACGCATGTTCTCCAGAACGGTGAGCCGGGACAGTGCCTTGGTCAGCTGGAAGGTGCGGACCATGCCCAAGCGTGCCACCTGGAACGCCGGCGTCCCCGACAGGCTCATGCCGTTGAACGACCAGTCGCCGCGGTCCGGTTTGTCGAAGCCGGTGAGGAGATTGAAGAAGGTCGTCTTGCCGGCGCCGTTGGGGCCGATCAGAGCGGTGATGATGCCGCGCTGGACCTCCAAGTGGTCGACGTCGACCGCGACCAGGCCACCGAACGTCCGGCTGATGCCGTCGGCGACCAGGATCGGGTCGGGCTTGCTTACGCCCGGCTCGGGGGCGATGGTCGCGCTGGTGGCCGGACTGGCCGAGTTTCCCTGGGCGTCCGGCGCCGAGTCCGATGGCGAACCGTCAGTGTTCATCGAGCGCCAGCTCCCTTCGGTCGCCGAACATCCCCTGTGGTCGGTAGATCATCAGCAGCATGAGTACGACGCCTAGGACGATCAAACGCACCAGGCTCGCTTGGTTCTGGTCCATGATCGCGGTGGGGATGATGTTTTCTCCCGGCAGGGTAGCTCGAATGAAGAAGAGTTCGAGCGCCGTGATGAAGAACCAGAAGATGATGGTCCCGGCGATCGGCCCGAGGACGCGGGCAGCGCCACCGAGCAGCAGGATCGTCCAGGCGAAGAAGGTCGTGTCCGTCGCGAAGTCGGACGGGGCCGTGCTGGCCGACGCGAAAGCGCTCCAGAATCCGGCGAACGCCCCGATCAAGCCGCCGATCAGCAGGGACTGCATCTTGTAGGAGTAGACGTTCTTGCCGAGGCTCCGGACCGCGTCCTCGTCCTCCCGGATGCCCTTCAGCACCCGCCCCCACGGACTACGAATGAGCAGGAAGACCGCGACGCTGAAGATGGCGACCAGGCTCCAGCCCGTCACCATGACGAAGAAGTCGTACGGTCGCCAGTTGACGTCGAACGAGCCGATGCCGATGCTGATGTCGCTGCTGAACGGGTTGAGCGACTGGTAGGTCGCCACGAACCCGGTGCGCCCGGTCTGGCCGCCGAAGTACTCGCTGAGGCTGGCGGCGCCGAGAATCTGGCGGATGGCCTCAGCGCCGGCGATTGTCACGATGGCCAAATAATCAGCCCGTAGTCGAAGTGTCGGCACACCCATTAAGAGCGCGAGCACCGCGGCGCCGCCGAGCCCGGTGACGATGGCGATCCAGAAGTTGACGTCCCACGTCGATACCAGCGAGCTGAGGCAGTAGGCAGCCACCATCATGAAGGCCGCCTGGCCGAAGTTCAGCAGTCCGGTGTAACCGAAGTGGATGTTGAGCCCGATGGCGGCCAGACAGAAGAAGACCGCAGTGGGGCCGATGGCTTGTTCGAATCCGCCGGTGAGTACCTCTCCCCAGGTCATGTCGTCCTCACCTCATCCCACTCGCTCGCGACGTCCGAGCAGCCCTTGTGGTCTGACGAGGAGCACGATGATCAGGAGGCCGAGTGCCAGCGCGTACTTGAACTCCGCGTTCACGAAGAGGGCCGACTCCTCGACGGCGAGACCGACGATCAGGCTGCCGACCATCACGCCCCAGATCGTTCCCAGCCCGCCGAGGATGACCGAGGCGAACATCAGCAGCAGCACCTTGAACCCCACCTGGTAGTCGAAGCCCTGCGTGAGCCCGAACATGATGCCGCCGAGACCGGCCAGAGCGGTGCCGGAGATCCACACGACCGACACGACGCGGTCGACGTTGATCCCGGACGACGCGGCGAGTGCCGGG
Organism: Nocardioidaceae bacterium; assembly: GCA_032154865.1. Taxonomy (GTDB): domain Bacteria; phylum Actinomycetota; class Actinomycetes; order Propionibacteriales; family Nocardioidaceae; genus DATFRX01. Next base: position 6,432 of record JALDXR010000089.1, on the reverse strand, counting down.
TTGTCGGCTACCGCGCGGGTGGCCTTCCCGAGCCGGGTTTTGGTCACGACGAGGGAGACTATAACCAGAACGGCGACGCAGATCAGCGCGGCGGCCAGATCCTTCGGGGTGATGGAGACCGGACCGATGTTCCACGGATCGACCGCGGTGTACTGGCTGTAGTTGTGCGGGTCAGGTCCCATCAAGTACTGGTAGAGATTTCGAAGTGAGATCCCCAGTCCGATGCTGACGATCATCATCGCGATGATGCCAGTGCCGCGCTTGCGCAGAGGGCGCCACAGGCCCGCGTCCTGCACGTAACCGAGCAGGGCGGACAGGATCACGGCCAGCAGGGCGGCCAGGATCAGCGGTGCTCCGACCGTCGAGTCGAAGAAGTACGCCGCCAACGCGCCGAAGCTGAACAGCTCCCCATGGGAGAAGTTCGTCAAGCCGGTCGTGCCGAACACCAATGACAGGCCAAGTGATGCGAGCGCGAGCAGAAGACCGAGCACGATGCCGCTGACGGCGAGGTCGATCATCTGCTCGTGCCAGGGGTCCTCCGCGAAGATGTCGGGACCGATGCTGAAGTTCACCGCGTAGTTCTGGTCCGTCTGGATGTCGAACGTCCGCTCGATGGCGTCCGGGTCGGTCAGGTACGAACCCTTCGGCAGCGTCTCGTCGTCGAGCACGACTCGGTACGAATTGCCGAGAACGTCGATGGTCGTGCCGGGCAGCGGGATGTCGAACCTGCCTTGGGCGTTGCTGCGGTCCTCCCCGACCATCTCGTCCTGCTCATCGAAGACCTGGATGAGGACACCCTCGACAGGGGACGGCGGATCGGTGCGGGTGTCCCTCAGGACGCCGACGATATGAACCTTGTCGTCGTCTTGCTGCGACGTGGCGGCCGCGCCGGCTGATGCCGCGCTTGCTGGTCCCGCGCTTGCTGGTGGCGCGCCTGTTGGTGCGGCGCTGGCTGGCGCCGCGCCCGCCAGCGCCGCGATGACGACGGCTGCCGTCAGCCCGATCGTCCGGATGAGGTGCTGACGCACTAACGACTCCGTCCTCCCGGCTGAGCAATGGCTGGTGCCACCATCTCAGGTGTGACCTTCGGCCGGAGCATAGCGGCAGCGGACCCGGAGCGGGACCGGCGTGCCCTAGACGGCGAGGAATCGCAACACTCTGGTGACACACTGCATGCGGTCGTGACGCAGCGAACCGACCGCGGTGCAGGCACGGCCGGTCCGCTGAGGTCGGGCTTGACCAGCTAGTGGGGCACGGGGCCGGTGAACGGGTGGTCCGGAAGCTCGGTTCGCCCGTTGCGGATCGACCAGTGTGCCTCGGCATGACGGGGCGGCCGACGCCAGCCCCGGCCGTCGTTTTGCACGGCTCTCGCGAACCAGGCGAGGTAGCCGCCGAAGAGCGCGGAGAGCGCCACCAGGACTGCAACTTCCACGTCATCAAATCTACGCCTCAAGAGCGCCTGCCACCAGTACTGCTGTACCAGGTCCTGAATCGCGCGGGCCTGGGTCGTTCCCGTCTTATTTACCGATTCTTCGCACCGTCTTTCCTTCGGCTGCCCTGGTTGGGCAGAATCAGTAGCGGCTCGGCCCCGGCGGCCGCTCGGAAGTAGTCTGTCAAGTCTTGGCAAGGGTCCTCTCGACCCTGCCCCGGAGATCGCAAAGGAGCGGGCCGTGGCGCGTCCCGTCGTGGGTGTGCGAGTTGCTCGTCCGACAGATGCCGACGACCTCGTCGAGGTCTGGGCCGAGGCCACCGGGCAGGAGGTGGTGGAGCCGGATGAGGATGTCGATGCCGTCGGGAGCCTGTCCGGCGCCCGTGTCGAGGCTGCCGCGGCCATCGCGCGGATCGACGGTGAGCCCGACGAACTGCTCCTCGTCGCCGAGGCCGACGGCAAGGTGATCGGTGCCGTCCACCTGCGTCGGGCGCCGATCTCGCCGCTCCAGGTCGCGCAGGCCGTGCATGTGTCCCATCTCCACGTACGACCGGGGAGCCGGCGTCGGGGCATCGCCTCGGCGCTGCTCACGGCAGCGACGGAGTGGGCGGAGGAGACCAAGTCGCCGCACCTGCTCGCGACGACCCCGGCGAGCAGTCGCGACGCGAACCGGTTCCTCGCTCGACTCGGCTTCTGCCAGGTCGCCGTCCTACGCGGTGTGTCCGTGTCCGCGTTGCGGGGCCGGCTCGCCGGTGCGGCGAGCGTCCCCCTCGTAGTCGGACCGGCCGACAGCCTGCGCAACGGAGGGACCGGCCGGCTGATCGCGGCCCGTCGTCGGCTCCGCCGGCGCGCCCCGGTACAGCCCTGATGCCGTAGGGCGCCCTGTCGGGGTGTCCGGTTAGAGTCGCTGCCGTGGGTGACGCCAAGCAACCTCGACTGTTGTTGATCGACGGCCACTCCGTGGCGTACCGGGCATTCTTCGCCCTGCCCGTGGAGAACTTCTCGACGACCACCGGGCAGCACACCAACGCGGTCTACGGGTTCACCGCGATGCTGATCAATGTCCTCCGCGACGAGCAGCCGACCCACATCGCGGTCGCGTTCGACATCTCCCGCCAGACCTTCCGCACGGCGGAGTACTCGGAATACAAGGCCAACCGCAGCACGTCACCGTCGGAGTTCAGGGGCCAGGTGTCCCTGGTCAAGGAGGTGCTCGGCGCGCTCAAGATCCGTAGCGTCGAGAAGGAGGACTACGAGGCCGACGACGTCATCGCCACGCTGGCCACGCGGGCCGAGGCCGACGGCTACGACGTCTTGATCTGCACCGGCGACCGCGACACGTTCCAGCTCGTCACCGACCGGACCACGGTCCTCTATGCCATCCGTGGCGTCTCCGAGCTCAAACGCATGACACCCGACGCCGTCGAGGAGAAGTACGGCGTCCGTCCCGAGCGTTATCCCGACCTGGCCGCCCTGGTGGGGGAGACCAGCGACAACCTTCCCGGTGTGCCCGGCGTCGGGCCCAAGACGGCCGCCAAGTGGCTGGGACAGTTCGACGGCCTCGAGGGCCTGGTCGACCGGGTCGACGAGGTGACCGGCAAGGCCGGCCAGTCGCTTCGGGACCACCTGTCCGACGTGCTGCGCAACCGGCGGGTCAACCAGTTGGTGCGCGACCTGGAGCTGCCCGTTGCGCCGACCGACCTCGAGATGCAGCCGTGGGACCGCGACGAGATCCACCAGGTCTTCGACAGCCTGGAGTTCCGGGTGCTGCGGGACCGGCTGTTCGAGACCCTGTCGGTCGACGAGCCGCAGGCCGACTCGGCGGTCGACGTCGACGGCGAGCGGCTGGCGCCGGGCGCGCTGGCGGCCTGGCTGGACAAGCACGCTCCGGCCGGTCAGCGCCTGGGACTCACGGTCAAGGGCTCGTGGGGTCGTGGCACCGGCCGGGTCGACGCGCTTGGTCTCGCGCATCCGGACGGTCCCGCTGCCTTCGTGGACGCCTCGGCGATGTCGCCGGAGGACGACCAGGCATTCGCCGGCTGGCTGGCCGACCCGGATCGGCCCAAGGTGCTGCACGACGCGAAGGGACCGATACATGCGCTCACGGCGCACGGGTGGGAGCTGCGCGGCCTGGCGTGCGACACCGCGATCGCGGCCTATCTGGCCCGTCCCGACCAGCGCTCCTACGACCTGGCCGATCTCACGCTGCGCTCCCTCCATCGTGAGTTGCGCGAGGAGGCCGAGGGAGGGCAGCTGACCCTCGACGTCGACGACGGCACCGACAACGAGATCACGATGCTGCGGGCGCGGGCGGCCGTCGACCTCGCCGAGGTGCTGGAGGCCGAGGTCGACAAGCGCGGCGGCACCGCACTCATGCGAGACGTCGAGCTGCCGCTGGTCGACGTGCTTGGCGATATGGAGCACATCGGCATCGGGGTCGACGACGACGTGCTCGCGGTTCTGGAGGACGAGTTCGCCGATCAGGTCCGCACCGCAGCCGAAGAGGCGTACGCGATCATCGGCAAGCAGATCAACCTCGGATCTCCCAAGCAGCTGCAGGTCGTGCTGTTCGACGAGCTCGACATGCCCAAGACCAAGCGCACCAAGACCGGCTACACGACCGACGCGGATTCGCTGCAGGGCCTCTATGCCAAGACCGAGCACCCGTTCCTGCAGCACCTGCTGGCCCATCGCGATGCGAGCAAGCTGCGCTCGACGGTGGAGGGCCTGCGCAAGACGATCGCCGACGACGGCCGGATCCACACCACGTTCATCCAGACCGCGGCGTCGACCGGGCGGCTCGCGTCGACCGACCCCAACCTGCAGAACGTGCCGATCCGCACCGAGTCGGGCCGCCGGATCCGGGGCGCGTTCATCGTGGGCGACGGCTACGAGAGCCTGCTCACCGCCGACTACAGCCAGATCGAGATGCGCATCATGGCGCATCTGTCCGAGGACGCCGACGTCATCGCGGCGTTCGAGTCGGGCATGGACTTCCACACGGTCACCGCTGCCCGGGTCTTCGACGTCGAGCCCGACCAGATCACGCCGGAGATGCGCAGCAAGATCAAGGCGATGAACTACGGCCTGGCCTACGGGCTCTCGGCGTACGGGCTGTCGCAGCAGCTCGGCATCGAGACCCGCGAGGCGCAGGGTCTGATGGACGAATACTTCGAGCGCTTCGGCGGCATCCGGGACTACCTCCACGGCATCGTGGCCGAGGCGCGGCGGACGACGTTCACCGAGACCATCCTGGGCCGCCGGCGCTACCTGCCGGATCTGACCAGCGACAACCGGCAGCGGCGCCAGATGGCCGAACGGATGGCGCTCAACGCCCCGATCCAGGGCTCTGCCGCCGACATCATCAAGGTCGCGATGCTGCGGGTCGACGAGGCCATCAAGGAAGCGGGCCTACGCTCCCGGATGCTGCTCCAGGTCCACGACGAGCTGCTGCTCGAGGTGGCGCCGGGCGAGCTCGACCGGGTCCAGGAGCTGGTGCGGACCGAGATGGCCGGCGCCGCCGAGCTCACCGTGCCGCTCGATGTGTCGATCGGAGTCGGCCGCAGCTGGCATGAGGCCGTTCACTGACGCGATGACAGCCGGGGTCGGATCGGGACGACCGCGAGCAATGCGACGCCGGCTGCGGCGATGGTCATGACGACCGGGAGCATCTCGACCGTGTCGACGCTGGTGAGCACCACCGTGGTGGCCACCGCCAGGGCCGTCCAGAGCCCGACGGTGATGATCCGGCTGCGTCGTGCCAGGGCGTCGTAGAGCAGCAGCTGGAGCAGCGCGAAGACCGAGCCCTCGAGGGCGAACACCGGCAGCAGATCACGGACTTCGGCGTACTCGTCACCGCCCACGAACGCCAACGCCAGGTCGGGCAGCAGCCAGGTGCCGGCGACCACACTGGCGCCCAGCGCGGCGATCAGCAGGGCCGCGATCCGCCGGGTCCGGATGTCCCGCGCCTGGGCCAGGTCGGGGAACGCGACCACGGTGACGAACTGCGGGAGGAACAGGCAGGCCTTGGTCACGATCAACCCGGCGGCGTAGACACCGCTGTCGTGCGGACTCAGCACGACGCGGGCCAGGAGGGCGTCGGCGTTGGTCAGGGCGAAGTACGCCAGCAGCGCATGCGTGCCGTGCAGCGCCTCGACCAGGACCGATCGGCTGTCGGCCGTCCGGGTCAGCTCGTCGACTGCGTCGGGGCCGCTGACCGGTGCTGGCGGGCTGGTACGCAACAGCGGCCACCCCACCGCCACCGGCACGGTCGCGCCGACGAGGACGCCGGCCATCACGACAGCCGGAGTGGCGTCGATCGCGGCGGCGGTCGTGCCGCATAGCAGGCGGCCGGCGCCCATCGCGGCGTAGAGGACCGAGAGGCGGCCCCATCGGCGGCTGCCTTGGGCGACGCCGGCCTGGGTGCCGAACACCGTGAGTGGGATCAGCGTGAGGGCCACCAGCACCATCGAGGACCACGACGTCAGCGCGAGGGCCTCCTGGAGCAGCGGTGACAGCGCCAGGGTCACGGCCGCGACAGCTGACGCCGCGATCCAGGTCGCTCGCCGCGCCGCGTCGATCACGGCGGCCCGTTCGCCGGCCGTCCGTTGGGTGGCGATCCGCCGGGCCGTCGTCGCCTGCAGACCGAGCGCCGCGACGTTGCCGACGAGGATGATGCCCATCATCGCGGTGAGCTCGCCGAAGTGCGCCGGAGCGAGCAGTCGGGCCGCGACGAGAGTGAAGCCGTAGGTCGCGACGTTCATGGCGGTGATCGCCACCGCGACCATGCCCGCGCCGGCCAGCCGAGAGCGCAGCTCAGCAGTCGGTTGCGGCATGGTGTCTCCGTCTCCTTCCGGGCCTGGGAGACCATAGTCCGGCTCGCATCGCATCAACAGGGAGGCAGGGTCCGGCACATGTCGCGACGCGCGCGGGTGGTCGTGGAGCTGTGGCCGTGGCTGCTCAGCTTCGCCATCTGCGCGCCCCTGCTCGCACCGGGCTACGTA
>JALDXR010000571.1:0-2899 GCA_032154865.1 Nocardioidaceae bacterium | reverse complement strand
GGGCACCTCTTCGAGGACCAGATCCTCGACCTCGGCCTTGGGTACGCGTTCGAACGCGAAACCCGCCTTGGTGTCGACGAGCATTCCCGACACATCTGCGGTGATCGACTCCTGGGTGCCGCGGGCCGAGCGATAGGCGACCGTCGGCGTGCGGTGCGCCCCCGCTTCGCCGACCACCAGGCCCCAGCCCTCCTTCAGCGACGGGAGGGCCTGCACCCATGCGCTGGCGTAGACCCGGTGCTTGTCGGCCTCGTCGATGTGACCGAGGAAGTCGACCGCGCCCGCGACCCCCTGGTCGGCGGCGTACCTGCGCAGGCTGTCCTCCCACCAGCCGGCGCCGGTGATCTGGCACCGCAGATCGGGGAACCGGGTACGCAAGTGGGCGACGGCGTCGATCGCGTGCTCGATCTGCTTGTGGGGGACCAGCCGTCCGACCACGCAGATCGTCGGAGTGGGAGACCGCTCGCCGGTCAGGTCGGGGGCCGGATCCGAGCCGTTGTGAACGACCGCGATCCGGTCGGTGCCGATCCCGAGCTCGCCGAGCTCGTCGCGGGTCGCGGCCGAGACCGTGACGTACTGCGATCGGGCATAGAGCCGGGGTGCCAACGCGGACTCGATCCACCAGCCGATCCGGCCGGTCAGACCCGGATAGACGACCGGCCACTGCTCGCGGTGGACGTGGTGCACCAGCACGACCACCGGCCGCCGGGTCGCGAGCCGGGTGCCGAACGGGATGCCGTTCTGCACGTCGACGACCAGGTCGACCGGACCGAGTCGGCGCAGGGCGAGGTTGGCCAGGGCACGTGGATAGACGCCGAGCTTGCCGCCACGGCGTACGAACCTGATGCCGTCGCGGATCTCGTCGTCGGGTGCGTCGTCGTGTCGGGCACAACAGATGGTGACGCGGCAGCCCCGGCGGACCAGTCCGAGCGCCATGTGCTCCACATAGCGCTCGGAACCGCCGCCCTCGGGGTTGGTGGTGTCCCGCCAGTTGCAGAAGACCACATGCCCAAATCGCGGGCCCTCAAGCATGTGCGCTGCTCCCTTCGGGGCGGCACGTTATCAGCCGAGATAGGGTCGGCCGCATGTCCGACGGCTATCTGCGATTTCCCCATGTCCACGGCGATCTCGTCACTTTCGTCGCCGAGGATGACGTGTGGCTGGCGCCGGTGGCCGGCGGCCGAGCCTGGCGACTCACGTCGGACCAGGTTCCGGTGTCCTACCCCTACATCTCGCCCGACGGCGAGACGGTGGCCTGGACGAGCTCGCGGGACGGCTCACCCGAGGTCTACGTCGCACCGGTGGCGGGTGGGGACACTCGCCGACTGAGCTATTGGGGCGCGGACCGGACCCTCGTGCGCGGCTGGACTCCGGACGGCGAGGTCGTCGCCGTCACCACGGCCGGCGAGGGCGGCCGGGCCCGGAGCTGGGCGCAGGCGCTGCCGCTCGACGGCGGACCGGCCCGCCGGCTGCCGTACGGCATCGTCAACGACGTCGCCTACGGCCCGAACGGGGCCGTGGCGGTGGCGTCGCCGGCCTCCTATGGGCGCGACCTGGCGTGGTGGAAGCGCTACCGCGGCGGGACGGCCGCCAAGGTGTGGCTGGACCGGCGAGGCGACGGCGAGTTCGAGCGGCTGCTGCCCGACCATGCCGCCTCGGTGTCCTGGCCGACCTGGGCCGGCGGTGGACTCCACGTCGTGTCCGACCACGAGGGAGTCGCGCAGCTCTACGCGCTCGACGTCGACTCGGGTGCGCTGACGGCCCTGACCGACCACGAGTTCTATGTACGGCACGCTGCGACCGACGGCACGCGCATCGTCTACATGTCGGGCGGCGAGCTCTGGGTCGTCGACGAGCCCGGGACGAGCCAGCCCCGGCGTCTCGACATCTCCCTGGGCAGCGGCCGGCCGGCCCGCCAGACCCAGCCGGTGGAGATCACCAAGCACCTCGGCACCGTCGCGCCGGATGCCACCGGCCGGGCCAGTGTCATCGAGGTCCGCGGCACGGTGCACTGGCTGACCCACCGGGACGGTCCGGTGCGTGCGCTGGCCGCCGAGCCGGGCGTACGGGCCCGGACTCCGGTCCAGGTCGGATCCGATCGGGTGGCCTGGGTGACCGACGCGGACGGCGACGACGCCATCGAGATCGGTCCCGGCGCCGAGGGGACAGCGGAGCCGCGACGGCTCGCGGCCGGCCGGCTCGGTCGGGTGCTCGAGCTGGCGGCGGCGCCGGACGGATCGGTGCTCGCGGTGGCCAGTCACGACGGCCGCGTGCTGCTCGTCGACTCGACCAGCGGTGACGTACGCGAGGTGATCCGGTCGGAGGAAGGTGACGTCTGGGGGCTGGCCTTCTCGCCCGACTCCGCGTGGCTCGCCTGGTCGCATCCCGGCCTGAGCCGGATGGGCGGCGACCTGCCCGGCCTGCGCCAGATCCGGATGGTCCGGCTCGACGACCTGACCGTGGTCGACGTCACCGCGATGCGGTTCAGCGACCTGGCGCCGGTGTTCACCCTGGACGGCAAGCATCTGGCGTTCCTCTCGGCCCGCAGCTTCGACCCGGTGATCGACGCGTACTCCTTCGACATGTCGTTCCCAGGCGCGTACCGGCCCTTCCTCGTGCCACTGGCGGCCGCGACGCCGTCGCCGTTCGATGCGGAGCCGGGCGGCCGACCCACGCAGCCGGAGGCGGCGCCGGACGACGACGAGCCGCCGACGGTCGTCGTGGACGTCGACGGGCTCGAGCAGCGGTTGCGGCCGTTCCCGGTGCAGGCCGCCCGCTACTCCTCGCTCCGGGCGGTACGCGGCGGCGTCGTGTGGCTCCGCCAGCCGCCCGTGGGCGAGCTCGGCGACGCCCGCCCGGATCTGGACGCGGGCCCGCCCAGGGGGGTTCTCGAGCACTT
>JALDXR010000570.1:0-2899 GCA_032154865.1 Nocardioidaceae bacterium | reverse complement strand
GGCCATGCCCGTGTCGAACTGCTCCTCACGTCCGGATAGTGCCCTTTTGCCGCCGCTGTGCTGACCGAGATCGAGGACGTCGTACGCGATCTTCCCGGCGTACGCAGTGCCGATGTCGAGATCGTCTGGGACGAGGCCTGGACCACGGACCGGCTCGCTGATTCGGCCAGGGCGAAGCTGCGATTCCTTCCGCCTCCTTCCGACGTCGCGGATCCGACGGAGTACGTCGCCGGGCACCAGCCGGCGTCTGCGGTAACCCAAACCACCGACAAGGGAGAGGCCCATGATCGGTGACGCATTCGTGTTCGACGGTGTGGCGCACATCTTCAACTTCGACGAGGACAACGCGTACGACTCGGCCGGCCAGATGTTCTCCAACCATCTCTACGCGTTCCACGCGACGCTGACGCCGGACGGCCAGACGGTGCTGCCGCCCGAGCAGTTCCTGCACAAGTGGAGCATCGACGAGATTCGCGAGATGGTCTACGACCAGTCCCAAACCGACATGCTCGTCGCGATGCCGCTGCCGCTGACCGACCTCTACAAGGACGGTCTGTCGCCGTGGGAGGAGTGCGCCCAACTCGCACAGCGCGACCCGGACCGCACGGTGTTCTGGGGCACGGTCAATCCGCTGGAAGGCAAGAAGGCGCTCGACGACGTCACCCGTCAGGTCGAGGAGTACGGCGCCAAGGCCTTCAAGTTCTACAACGTCCGCTACGAGGACGCGGGGCCGGTGCCGTGGCGGATGGACGACCCCAAGGTCGCGTTCCCGATCTTCGAGCGGATGCAGGAGCTCGGGGTCAACCTCGTCGGCGTGCACAAGGGCGTGCCGCTCGGGCCGCAGCCGGTCGAGCACACCCAGACCTGGGACATGGATGGCGCGGCCGCGAACTTCCCGGACATCAACTTCGTGATCTTCCACGTCGGCCTGCCGTTCATCGACGAGACCTGCTGGCAGCTGATTCGCTATCCGAACCTGTACGCGTCCCTGGCGGCGACGATCAACTTCCTCGTGAGGGCACCGCGGATGTTCGCGGAGATCCTCGGCAAGCTGATGTTCTGGTGTGGCGAGGACAAGATCGTGTACGGCTCGGAAGCGCCGATCTTCCATCCCCAATGGGCCCTCGAGGCGTTCTGGAACTTCGAGATCCCGCAGGACCTCTGCGACGGGTACGGCTATCCGCAGCTGACCGAACAGGCCAAGCGCAAGATCCTCGGCGAGAACCTCCTGCGGCTGCACGGCATGGACGTCGACGCCACGAAGGCACGCCTCGCCACGGCGTGACGCGCAGCTAGGCACCGGCGTGATCGGCCGGTCAACCTGTGCTGACCTCGTCCAGCACCGCGGCAAGTGGATGTGGCACCCGATCGAGATCGAGCGCGTCGACGAGCAGCCCGGCGTACCTGATCTTGCGTCCGCTGGTCGTCCCCATGAATCGGCGCAGCACGGCCGGCGCCGGTCGGTCGCGATGGAACGGCTGGCGGGTGAGTGTCTCCCATGCAGCTCGGTCGCCACTGGCGTCGATGATCTCCACGACCGCCGAGACGCCGTGGGCGCGGATGAGCTCGTCCTCCAGATCCTGGACGCAGGCGTAGAACGGCCGAAGGTCTCGAAAGCGGGCCAAGGTCCGATGCACAAAGGCCCGCTCCGAGGCGTCGTAGAGCCCGGTGATGGGAACTCCCGTCCCGACGTAGCGTCGCAGGAAGCTCCCGAGATTGGTCACGCCACCAAGCTGGACGAGCTGCACACCGGAGGCGGTCAGGTCGATGTCTCGCAACCGGGCGAGCCGCTCGAGCGCGCGCTTGTCACTCGGTCCCTCGACCAGGATGGCAGCGGTCAGCTCGGTCACGTGGACTCCCCTCCGGGCATATCCTCCACGACTGGTACGCGCCGCGCGACCAGAATGACCACGTCGCTGTCGGGGTCGCCGGGCCACGCCTCGCTACTCCGACCGGCGGGTACGCTCGATCACGATGGAAGAGAACGAGGCTCGTCGCGTAGTCGACGCCCTGCGGGACCGAGGCACTGACGCCACGTTGGCGCGGGTCGGTGTCCGTCAGTTCGGTGTGGGGATCCGGCTCCCCGACGGTCGCGAGGCGGTGTGGGATTCCGACGGCACGGCCTCGCTGGAGGCGCAGGTGATGCGCGACGGCATGCTGGTCGGGTACGTCCCCGTGATCGAGGGCTCCGAGGACTACACCGAGGAGCAGATCGTCGACGCGATCGTGCGCACCGACTACGACAAGCCGATCGCGACGCAGCGCGCCACGGCGCCGCCTCCCGAGCCGGCGTTGCCACGTGAAGGCGGGTTCTACCGCCGCTTCAGGGACTGGTTCCGCTACCGCTGAAGCTCGTCAAGCCGGCACCGTCAGGTGCAGGCCATGTCCACGGCGGCTCGGAAGATGGTGCCGTCTCTCCACACCAGTGGCTCACCGACGACCTCGCAGTTGAAGAAGCCGTCGCCTGACGCGGAGTTCTCGGCGTCGTCGATCGCTTTCGCGATTGCGCGCTGGGGCGTGGACCCCCACGAGCAGCCGCCGTAGAGCGCGGCCGCGTTGGCGGATGCTGCCGTCAAGGCAACGACGGTGACCGATGCCGCGCCCATCGTGAGCGGGACGCCGATCCGGCGAGTATAAGTACGCAGGTTCATGGCCATCTCCTTCGACCCGGAAGACCCCTGCCGCTTGATATACGCGCGCCAGCCGGGAATGGATTGCTTGCGCTATTACGCCAACTGTGAGCGGAATTATCTGACGCTGGCGGATGCTCTAGCTGCCATGAAAGCAGCGCGGATTCATGAGTACGGCGGTCCGGAAGTCATCCGCTACGAGGACGTCGAGAAACCGACGGCCGGAGAAGGCCAGGTCCTCATCAAGGTGGCGGCGGCCGGCTTCAATC
>JALDXR010000569.1:0-2904 GCA_032154865.1 Nocardioidaceae bacterium | reverse complement strand
CCTAGGGCACTACTCGGTGCGACCTTCGTCGCTAGCAAGTTACCCGCCCGAGAGCGCCTCGTTGTTTTAGTGCGTCTGGGACCGAGCCGGGTTCGGTCTTTCGGAGGCGTGGCGCTGGAGCCGGAGGCTCGGCTCATTGCGATCGGGGACGGGACGAGACGGGGCCTGCCGGTGACTGCGGCGCAGGTACGCTGCGCCGCGGGATCCAGGGAGGATCCTCGTGTCAGACTCGTCTCGGCACTTTCTATGTTGGGATCGTCGCCACACTGGCGCACCGACAGCCGAGACTTGGGTCCGCCGCCCGACCCGTCTGGGACCTCCGGCTCGCCAGGGCCGCCAACTGTGTTCCCACAGGTCACTCCCTGCCATGTCGACAGATCGCCGTTGGCGACCTGTCGGTTTTGCCGTCCGCAGAGTACGGACGGCGGTTGGTTCATCCGTATGAGGGAGCGCTCATGCAACCACATCCCCATCCATCCACCAATCACCATCCGACCCATCGACGTATAAGCAAGCGCAGGCGCATCATTGCCGCGTTGTCGGCGCTGTGTTTGGCCATGCTCGGACTCCTGTATGCAGGCTCGGCAAGTGCCAGCCATCCGGAGGCCAGCCTTACGGGCAGCAACTTCGAGATCGACGTCGACGCCAACCTCAAGGTGGACGACGCGGCACCGCCGTCGCTCGACTGGGCCAACGTCAACGAGATCCGGGCTATTGACAAGGTGAACGGAACCGGCGACAACTCCTACTCGGGCGGCGTGAAGGAGGACACCGTCTGTCCTGGAGAGACGACCGACTCGATCCCGCCCAACAAGAGCGACCTGTTGAGCTTCCACGTCTACAGGGAGGCCGGCACCGGCGGCCACCCAGGGTTCCTGAACCTGGCGTGGAGCCGAGTCTCGGACCCGAGTGGAACGACGCTCATGGACTTCGAGTTCAACAAGTCAAGCACCAAGTGCGCCAGTGGGCCGAACGTGGTCCGCACCGTCGGTGACCTTCTCATCGAGTACACCATCGACCAGGGCGGCTCACGCGCCGACATCACCGCGCGGACGTGGACCGGCACCGCGTGGGGGCCGACGACGGACATCGACGTGCCCTCGGCGACCTGTGGTGGCCAGCCGTGCGCGGCCGGCACGATCAACTCGTCGTCGATCCCGGCTGCGGAGTCCGACGGACTCATTGATTCCGGTTCGAAGGCGCCGAGGACGTTCGGTGAGGCACAGATCGACCTCCGGCTGCTCTTCCAGCCGAACAAGTGCGCGTCCTTCGGGTCGGCCATGCTGAAGAGCCGGTCCTCGGACTCGTTCACCTCGCAGCTGAAGGACTTCGTGGCGCCAGTCCCCATCAACCTGCAGAACTGTGGTCAGGTGATCATCCGCAAGCAGACCATCCCGGATGAGGACCCGAACACGACCGACTTCGGCTACACGAAGTCGTTCAGCACCGACCCGGTCACGCCGAACACGTTCACGCTGAAGGATGACGGGGTCAAGGACTACGGCAAGACGGTCCTGTTCGGTAGCAACTACACCGTCACCGAGGACGTGATCCCGACCAACTGGGCGTTCGTTAGTCTCGACTGCAGCGCGAGCTCTGCTGGCACGTCGTTCAGCACCAACGGCGCAACGGTGTCGTTCTCCATCGATGCGGATACCGACGTGCTCGACTGCACCTACACCAACCAGCTGCAGATCGGTGCCTTGGCGATCCTGAAGAACAGCACCAAGGGTGGACCGGTGTCTCAGGCGGGTGCCGTGTTCTCGTACACCGGCCCAAGCGGGACGGCCAGTGTCACGGACAACGGCACAGGCGACTCGGACGCGGATGTCGGTCAGGTGTGTGTCTCCGGGCTGCTTCAGGGTAGCTATAACGTCACGGAGACGTCGGCGCCGCCCGGCTACGGTCTCCCCGTGAACCCGGGCCCCGTGCCGGCCACGGTGGTCGCAGGGACCAACTGCGGCGGCAACCCGCCAACAGGTGCCGCTGTCGTGACCTTCACGGACCCGCCGCTTGCGGACATCCAGGTGAACTTCCGTGACGGTGGCTCCGGAGAGACCAGCACGGTGGGTGACATAACCTGCACCAACGCTGGGCCGGTTGACAGCACGACGCCGCCCACCGGTTGGGACGAATCGGTAACCCACGAGGACATCCCGATCGACCCGTCGCCGCGCACCATTACCTGCACGATCGAGATCGATCCGTGATCGACCGGTAGGTCAGCCAGTCCAACCAACTCGACAACAACACAGGACAACCTGCCGCCCGGCAAAGCTGACCCGGGCGGCGGGTTGCCTGACAGCCCATCGCTCTTCCCGGGTCCATAACCGGTGAGAGCATCGCGAACACTGTTCCGGCCGCCCATATCCCTGCCGAGGGTGTGCGGCCGGGCGGTGGCGTCTTGAAAGGAGGATCCCAACCTGGCCAACCAGAACCATCGAAAGGAAGATCGATGAAACGACTAGTTGCGCTGGTATTCGTAGCGCTTCTCGCGTTTGTTGCCGGGATGCCCCCCGCTGTCGCGGGCAGTCCGCACTTCATCAACAGCGCGTTCACGATCGACCGCGACGGCAACACCCTGACCGTGACCGGCAAGGAGGCCGGGCTCGGTGACGAGGCGCAGATCCACGTCGAGCTCTCGGCGACGGCGCTGTGCATCAACGGGGGCGGCAAGCACCCCAAGGCCGTGAACAAGGAGAGCGTCAACGCCGCAGGCGACTTCCCCGTACAGAACGGCAAGGCGGACTTCTCGCTGTCCGTCACCGCGACCTTCCAGCCCGAATGCAGCCCTCCAATGACGGTGGAGTTCACTGACGTCACCGTCACCGACACGACCAACAACCTAACCCATTCCTTCCCCGGCACCTTCTAGCCGGACCGACCAGACCGATGGGCGCGGCC
>JALDXR010000568.1:0-2907 GCA_032154865.1 Nocardioidaceae bacterium | reverse complement strand
TTCCGCCACAGCGGCTTGGTGCTCGGTCCAGTGGGACCGTTGTAGAACGCCTCGTGCCGCTCCCCCCACCGGCCCTTGAACCCGATCCACGGGAACTGCTGGCGCGCTGCCTCGGGATCGCTCGGGATCACCTGGACGACAGGATCCACATCGTTGGTCGGCGGCCGGGTGTCGTCGCACCCCACGCCCTGCGACGCGGATCGACCGAGGAAGAGGCCCTCGTCGTAATAGTTCGCGTGTGAGCCGGCGGCCGGGTGGACCACCGGCCGGGTGTCGTCGACCAGCTCGAGCTTCTCGTCACCCCACTCGGCGACCTCGGCGCCCTCGTGCTGGCTGTAGTAGACCGCCGCCGGATCCTGCTCCAGTGCCTCGGCCGGATCGGAGGCGTCGAAGACGAGCTGGATCCACTCCCAGTCGCCCTCGTGCAGGTTGTTGTAGTCGTTGAAGGGATAGAAGAACCAGTACTGCAGCGCGAGCCGGTCGTCCTGGGTCGCGACGTGGGCGTACACGGTGGGATCGGTGCCCCTGGTCATGCGCCGCGCCCACTTCTCGTAGTCGCAGCCGGGGCTGAGCGCGTAGCCGGGAAAGTCCAGGTGATATTCGTAAAGGCCCAGGCCGATGTCTTCGGCCGACGGGGCGATCGCGACCAGGTCGTTCTCCGTCCAGGGACCACGCAGCGCAACGGTTCGCTGGTCCATGAAGGCATCGACGTCGCTGGGGATGAACGGCTCACCGTGCCCGCACGGCTCTTCCTGCTCGACGAGACGCACCGCCGGCGCATAGCGCTGCGCCAGCTCGTTCTCAGGATCTTGCGCGGCTGCGACCGGCATCGCGACGACGACCGGCAGCAGGCCGAGGGTGAGCGCGACAAGCAGGATCCGCAAGACCACCCGGGCGGTCCGGGGCGGGCCGTGATGAACCGCCGATCGTCGGATCGGCGTGCTCGTCACGTGCGGAGCGTACCCCTGAAGCTGGCGGATATGGGCGAGGCGCGGATGTCCGTCGTCGTTCACCCGGCGCTGAGGCCGGCCCAGTCACTGGGCCGCGACACGAGTCGCGCCATCACGTCGACTTCGCGCACCAAAGCGTCCGCATTGGCGTCGTCTGCGCTGTCGACTCGGACGATCTTGAGATGCGCGTACCCGAGCGGACGAGACGGATGAAATCTCGGGTCGGCCGCCAGCCTCTGGAGTACGGCTTGCGCCATCGTGAGGCTACTCATCCGGTAGTAGCGCGTCGCCATACTTCACGGTGCGGCCGGCCGGACCGCAGTGGACAGGGCCAGAGGGCTCGACGGTCCAGGACGTACGTCGCGTCGGATCGGCACTTAGGGCGTGTTGGTAGACCCCGCTGGTGTGCGCTCCGGCGCGAGCTCCCGGAACAGATCCGGACCGATGTTGCTTCCGGTGAGGATGGTGGCCTGGACCGGCGCGTCGATGGGATGGCCGAGCGCCGCGGCAACGCCGACGGCGCCGGCCGGCTCGACGATGAGCCCCATCGCGTCCCGGATCGTCCAGACCGCATCGTTGATCCGCTGCTCGCTCACGAGGACGACGTCGTCGACGACCTCGCGCATCCAGTCGACCGCGGCCGGCACCGGCACACGTACCGCGATGCCGTCGGCCACCGTGGCCGCAGAGGCGGTCGTCGTGGGAGTGCCGGTACGCCAGCTGATCTCCATCGACGGTGCCGCCTCGGCGCCCACGCCGATGATCCGGGTACGTGGCGAGTTCGCCTTCATCCAGCGCCCGATCCCGCTGATGAGGGCGCCGTTGCCGACCGGGACGATCACAGCGTCGAGATCGAGCGGAGCGAGCTCGACGCCGATCGTGCCGGCGCCCTCGGCGATGGCCACATCGTCACCGTCCTCGACGAAGACGCAGTCCGCCTGCTCCTCCGCATGGCGACGGGCGGCTGCCTTGGCGACGTCGAAGTCGTCGCCCTCCAGGATCACGTCGGCACCGAGTGCGCGCATCCGCTCGACCTTCAGCGGGTTCGCCTGTTGCGCGGCGTAGACCGTGACGTCGACGTTGCGAGCGCGACCCGCGTACGCGATGGCTTGCCCGAAGTTGCCGGCCGAAGCGCACACCACGTGCTGACCCGCAGACCGTTGGCGCATGTAGTAGTCCGCACCACGTCCCTTGAACGAGCGGATCGGATTGAGGGTCTCGACCTTCAGTACGAGATCCCGTCCGAGCAGACCCGACAGGGTCGGATCAACGAACTGGGGCGTGCGCAAGTAGATCGGATCCACGACTCGGCTGGCTTCGGCGATGTTGTCGAGCGACGGCATTCACCCATCGTGCTACGAAGCGATGTGTGAGCTCTGGTTGGGATAACCGTGCCCCCACACACCTGGGGAGGGCCTCGGTGCGTGGGGGCACGTGTTTCCGGACAGTCGGTCAGAGCCGACTGCGAATCCCCGACCTCGACTTCCCGGTCAAGGCCGACGCGACGGCGACGAAGACTGCTGCCACGAGGATCGAGATGATCCAGCGCATCCAGTCGATCCCGCTGGTCGCGGCGACGCCGAATCCGGCGGCGATGAACCAGCCCACGATGACGCCGGCGATTCCGCACAGAACTGTCACCAGGATGCCGGTGTTGTCGCGGCCGCTAGGGGCCACCCACTTGCCGAGCAAGCCGATGAGGGCTCCGGCGATGATCAGGACGACGATCTCCATGAGTCACAACTCCCTGTCTATCCCTCGGACCGTCCGGTCCAACCCGCAAGTACCCACCGCCGCACGGGCCATGCGGACCACCACCCTCGCGAACCGGGCCACTTCGGGACGCGTCACCGAGTAGGGTCCTTTGACCCTGGCAGCGCCACCGCGAGGCTGGCAGCCTCGAACTACATCCCGATCTGGCCCGCCCAGAGATTCAACGCCCCGGTGACTCACACAC
>JALDXR010000567.1:0-2908 GCA_032154865.1 Nocardioidaceae bacterium | reverse complement strand
GGTCTACGCCTCGTCGCGTTCCGGCGGTACTGTCCGCGCCGAGATCGCGGAGATCTCACGGGTGGAGCCGCTGGTGCTGGATGTCACCGACCAGGCAAGCGTGACGGCGGCAGCCGAGGCTGCCCAGGACGTGACCGTGCTGGTGAACAACGCCGGTGTGCTCGCGTTCGGCAGTGCGCTGGACGGCGACCACGCCGCCTTCGAGCGGGACGTGCAGACGAACTACTTCGGCATGCTGCGCGTCACCCGTGCGTTCGTGCCGATCCTTGAGCGCAACGCGCCCAGTGCGATCGTGAACGTGCTGACGCTCGTCGCCCTCGCGCCGGTCGGGCCGATGGCGGGCTACTCCGCCTCCAAGGCGGCGGCTCACTCGATCACCCAGGCGCTGCGAGCCGAGCTCCGCGACCGGCGAATCAGCGTCCTCGGCGCCTACCCGGGCGGCATCGACACCGACATGCTCGCCGGCGTCGAGGCGGAGAAGGCGGCACCTGAGGTCGTCGCACAGCGCATCGTCGCCGCCCTCGCGGCTGGCGAGACGCTGGTGTTCCCCGACGACGCCTCATCTGCGGCGGGCTCGGCATACCTGCAGGACCCACTGAGGCTGGAGCAGATGCTGACCGCCTGATGAGAACAGGGCGACCCGGCTGCGTCGTCCCCACCTGGGAGAGAAGAGGGAGATTCCGGGCCTCGGCCGTTGCTGATTCGCAGGTGGCGCGTACCGCATCGTCCTGGGGTCAAGGGTCGCCGGTTCAAATCCCGGCCAGCCCGACTGGGGTGATACCAGCCTGATATGACGTTCATCGCATCAGGGTGGCTTCGTGACGTCCTTTGTCCTCTCGCCGTCCTTAGCGCGTTCTCGTCCGGGACGGCTCTGCGTCGCGGCTGCGTTCGAGGCCTTCGAGCAGGATGTCGAGGGCGAACTCGAACTCGAACTGGTCGTCGCACCAGCCCAGCGAGGTGTTTGCGTCGTGGCTGACGGTCTCGAGCATGGCCGCGATGTTGGGGTAGTCACCGGCCATCTGCCGGGCGAGCAGGGCCGGGTCCGGAGGCGGCTGCGAGTCGTCCCACGGCTCGTGGGTGTAGCCGAAGGCGCGGGTTCCGAGCGCGTGGAGCACGTGATGGGTCAGGTCGAGCGAGAAGCCGCCGTCAAGGAACAGGCCGATGAGCGCGTCGTAGTACCGGTTTAGCTGGGCACCTGGGTCGGTTCGTGACTCCAAGACTCCGGGGGCCCAGGGATGGCGGAGCATCACCTCGCGGGCGGCGAGGATCCGGCGGCGCAGGGCCGGTTTCCATGGCCCGCCGACGTCGGCGGTCGCATCGTTGGTCTCGTCCAGTACGACGCTGACCATGCCGTCGAGGAGGGCTTCCTTGTTGGCGACGTGGTTGTACAGGGCCATCGCCTCCACCCCGAGCCGCCGAGCGAGCCGCCGCATCGTGACCGCTTCGATGCCGCTGTCGTCGGCGAACTCGACCGCGGCCCGCAACACCCGGTCTGTGCTGAGACGTGGTCCGCGGCGGGTTCGCGCAGCATCCGGCTCGGTCGTCGTCATCCGCGTCGTCGCCTCCTCGGGTGTGTACGCCGTAAATCTAGCCGGTTCCTTGACAGGTTTACGGCGTACACCTAGTGTTTACAGCGTACATGTACAGCGTACATCTAGACGCGCCGCGTGGGTGGTGGGAGCGGCCGGACGACTCCGCTACCGAGCTGGGGCGCCGCGGTGGAACCACGCTGTTGGCGTCTCCCGAGGGCTTGTACACCTTCGACTAAGGAGTGATGGCTTTGTCCACACATGTCATCGGCCAACCGATGGAGCCCAGCACCGTCGAAGAGTCACAACAAAGAGCGGCAAGGGCCGCAGGTCTTGCCTATCTCCTCGCGTTCGCGGCGATTGCGTATGTCAATTTCGGCATCCACTCGCGCCTGTTCAGCGGGGAGTCTCCGAACTACGGACTCGTCGATGCGGAGGAGACCGCGCGCAACATCCTTGCGGATCTGCCGTTGTTCCGCCTCAGCATCGCGCTGCTGCTGTCGTTTTGCGTGGCCATGGCGGTCGTCGCCGCGGCCTTCTACCTCATTCTCCGCCCGTTCGGCCAGACGATCGCGCTGATCGCCGCCGTCTGTCGCGTCCTGTTGGCCGGCGCCTGGGCCGTCGGGACCGCCCAGTTCTTCGAGACGATGCGGCTGTTGAATGGCGGCAGTGATCTTGACGTGTTCTCAGCCGGCCAACTGCGGGCCCTGGCGTCGCTCACGCCCAGCGTCTTCTGGGACCACTACTACGTCGGAATGTTCTTCTGGGGCTTGTCGACGACGCTGTTCAGCTACCTGTGGCTCAAGTCGCGATATATTCCGAGGGCGTTCGCCGCGTTCGGAATCGCTTCCGGCGCGCTGGCAACCGTCGACGCTCTCGCCTACATCGCCTACTGGAACACCCCGACATTCCAGAACGTCTGGGCATGGTTCGACACCCCCTTGGCCATCTTCGAAATCGGGCTGAGCGTCCTGCTGCTGACTAGGCCACTCCAACGGTCAGGAACCGGCGACGACATCGACTGAGACACTCGCCAACCGTCCTTGCGGCGTTCTGGATCCTGTTCCCACCACGCTTCGACACGACCGAGCCGCCAACGACTACGCCGCCGCGAATAGGCCGTCATGTATACGACGCTGGCGTACCGGTCTCATCGCCGGTCTCATTCGCTGACGCCCGGGATGTTCATCAACGTGCGCGGGTGCGGATTCCGCCCATGACGGACGGCCGCGTATGCTGCTGAACGGCCGTTCGCAGGCCGCGAAAGCGTGTGTGGGTTCACGCCTACCGTGGGTTCGAATCCCACCGCCACCGCCAGTCAGATCAGGGCCGGGGAGGTCGGCGTGGCCGAAGCGATCGACGCTTTCTTCCTCGAGCAA
>JALDXR010000088.1:0-9722 GCA_032154865.1 Nocardioidaceae bacterium | reverse complement strand
ACCGACCCGCGTCCGGCGGCGCCCTCGACTTCGACGTCGGCCACCCGGAGCAGCTCGGGCACCCCGTGACTGGCCAGGAACGTCGACACGATCGGCTTGTCCGACTGCTCCCCGACCGCGGCGAGGACGTTGGCGACCGCCTCGCCCGTGGTGTTCAGCGGCGGGATGTAGACCGCGACGACGGCGTCGACCTCCGGATTGTCGATCGCGTCGTCCAGGGCACGCTCGAAGTCCTCGGCGGTCGCGTCCGCGCCCAACGCCACCGGCTCTCGCACGGCCAGCCCGGCGGCGGTGGCTGCGTCGGCCGCGAGCAGCCCGAGCGCGTCGGAGTTGCCGACGACCGCGACGCGCGGGCCGCGGGGCAGCTGCTGGTGCGCGAGCAGCTGAGCGACGTCGAGCATCTCGTCCAGCGTGTCGACCTGGATCACGCCGGCCTGACGGAACATCGCGTCGACGGCCGCCTGCGGCGCACTCGTACGGCGGACCGCGTGACCGACCGGGATCCCCTGGGTCGTGCGCCCGGACTTGACCGCCACGATCGGCTTGCGTCGTCCGACCCGGCGGGCGATCCGCGAGAACTTGCGCGGGTTGCCGATCGACTCGAGATAGAGCAGAACCACTTCGGTCGCGTCGTCCTCCTCCCAGTACTGCAGGAGGTCGTTGCCGGAGACGTCGGCCCGGTTGCCGGCGGACACGAACGTGGACAGACCGAGGCCGCGGCGCTCCACGGTCTCCAGGATCGCGACACCGAGTGCACCGGACTGGCAGAAGAATCCGACCCGGCCGCGCGGCGGCATCACCGGTGAGAGCGAGGCGTTGAGCGAGACCGCGCCGGCCGTGTTGATCACGCCGAGACAGTTGGGTCCCACCAGCCGCAGGCCGTAGCTCCGGCACAGACCCAGCAGGCGACGCTGTGCCTTGCGGCCGTCCTCACCGGTCTCGGCGAAGCCGGACGAGATGACGACCAGTGCCCGCACGCCCTTGGCCGCGCAATCGAGAACGACGTCGGCGACGGCCTCGGCAGGGACCGCGATCACCGCCAGCTCCACGTCCCCCGGGATGGCTTGCACCGAGTCGTACGCCGGAAGGCCGGAGATCGCGTCGGCATGCTGGTTGACCGCGTACACCGCGCCGGTGAACCCGCCGAGCACGAGGTTGCGGATGAGTACCTGTCCGATCGTGTCCTGCCGGCGACTTGCTCCGACGACGGCGACACTGCTGACGTTGAAGATCCGCTGGATCGACGCCGCCTCGAACCGATGCTCCCTGGCCTGCATGACGCCGACGGCCGTGTCGGTCGGGTCGATCGGGAACACCATCCGGAGCACGCCGTCCTCGAAGTCGTCGTCGACGGCGTACCCCTGTTCGCGGAAGACTTGGATCATCCGGGCGTTCTCCGGCAGCACCTCGGCGACGAAGCGTTCGAAGCCGCGCTCGCGGCCGGCCTCGGCCAGATGTTCCAGCAGGAGCTGGCCGAGTCCGCGACCCTGGTAGTCGTCCTGGACCAGGAACGCGACCTCGGCCTCGCGGTCGTCGAGCCCGTCATAGCGGGCGACGGCGATGATGTCGTCGCCGCGCAGGACGACGAAGGCCACTCGCTTCGCGTGGTCGACGTGGGTGAACCGCTCGACGTCACGTTCGGACAGGACCGGGTACGGCGCGAAGAACCGGAAGTACTTCGACTGCTCGCTGACCTGGGAGTAGAAGTCGACCAGCGCGTCACCGTCGTCGGATCGGATCGGCCGGAGATGCGCCGTGCTGCCGTCGCGCAGCACGATGTCGGCCTCCCAGTGCCGGGGATACGAGGGCGCCTCCACGCGACGAATCTAGCCGACTTGGGTGCCCGGAGGGTGTCGTCGAGACCGGCCCCGCAGGTGCGGGCGCGTACTGCCAGAATTGCGTAGAAGCCAGCGAGGCGAAGGAGACCAGCTGTGCCGAACGACTCGACCGCGACCTTCCGCGCCGCCCGGGATTTCCTCCTCGCCCACCGAGACGACCACGACGCCGCGTACTCCCGATTCGCCTGGCCCGACCTCCCGGAGTTCAACTGGGCCCGCGACTGGTTCGACCATCTCGCGACCAGTCAGCCGACCGTCGACGCCCTGTGGTTGATCGAGCCGGACGGCCGCGAGCAACGCCTGACCTATGCCCAGATGAGTGAGCGGTCGCGGCGCCTCGCCGGCTGGCTGGCCGGCCAGGGCGTACGGCAGGGCGACCGGGTGCTGCTCGTCCTCGGCAACTGCGTACCGCTGTGGGAGCTCACCCTGGCCTGCGTCCGCCTCGGCGCCGTCATCATCCCGGCCACCACGCTGCTGTCCACCGACGACCTTCGCGACCGCGTCCAGCGCGGCGAGGCACGTGCCGTCGTGGCGCACGGCGCCGATGCTCCGAAGTTCGCCGGCATCGCCGACCAATGCCTGCGGATCGCGGTCGACGGCGACGTCGCGGACGGCTGGCTGGCGTACCCGGACCCGGACGGCCTCGACCCGTGGGACGGCGACACCGACACTGCAGCCGACGACCCGCTGCTGCTCTACTTCACCTCCGGCACGACCGCGCAGCCGAAGCTCGTCGAGCACACCCACACGTCGTACCCTGTCGGACACCTGTCGACGATGTACTGGATCGGCCTCCAGCCCGGCGATGTCCACCTGAACATCTCGTCACCGGGATGGGCGAAGCACGCCTGGTCCTGTGTCTTCGCGCCGTGGAACGCCGGCGCCACCGTCCTGATCTACAACTTCGCCCGCTTCGATGCCGCCGCCCTCCTCGAGATCATGGTGCGCACCGGGGTCACGACCTTCTGCGCGCCGCCGACCGTGTGGCGAATGCTGGTCCAGAGCGATCTGGCCGGGCACGACCTCGCACTTCGCGAAGTCGTCGCGGCCGGCGAGCCGCTGAACCCGGAGATCATCGAACAGGTCCAGCGGGTCTGGGGACTCACCGTCCGCGACGGGTACGGCCAGACCGAGACCACCGCCCAGATCGGCAACCCGCCGGGGGCGCCGGTCAAGCCCGGGTCGATGGGCCGGCCGCTGCCGGGATACGTCATCTCGCTGGTCGACCCGGTGACCGACGAGGTGGGCAAGGACGGCGAGGTCTGCATCGAGCTGGCCCGCCGGCCGGTCGGACTCATGACCAGCTATCGCGACGACTCTGAGAAAACCGACGACGCGATGCGGGGCGGCTTCTATCGGACCGGCGACGTGGCGTCGCTCGACGACGACGGCTACATCACCTACGTCGGACGGGCCGACGACGTCTTCAAGGCCAGCGACTACCGGATCAGCCCGTTCGAGCTGGAGAGCGTCCTGATCGAGCACCCCGCCGTCGCCGAGGCCGCCGTCGTGCCGTCGCCCGACCCGATCAGGCTCGCGGTGCCGAAGGCGTTCGTCGTGCTGTCGGCGGACCACGAGCCCACCCGCGAGACCGCTCTCGACATCCTGCGCTACACCCGCGAGCGGCTGGCGCCGTACAAACGGATCCGGCGACTGGAGTTCGCCGACCTCCCCAAGACCGTCTCGGGCAAGATCCGGCGCGTGGAGCTGCGGACCGACGAGGCCGCGAGCGTCGGCCAGGTGCGGCCGCGTTCGTTCGCCGAGGACGACTTCCCGGAGCTCAAGACGACGTCGTGACCCCGTCGTCGACGACGATCTGAACCGACTGATCGGCGCGCCGACGCATCGATCGACGCTGCCTGGGGTACACCTATGCGGCACAGTCGCGGCTGTTCCGGTCGAGAGGACGTCGTATGGACTTGGCTGAGCCCACCACGTGGAGCGGTTACAGGTGCGAACTCGGGGAGGGCGTGCGCTGGACCGGCGACAAGCTGGTGCACGTCGATCTCCTTGCCGGCCGATTGCTGACCCTGGCCGACGCCGAGCCGACGTCCAAGCCGCCGACGGTGCTGGCCGCGGTGGACGTGCCGCTCGGAGCCGTCGCCCCATGGTTCGGTCGGCCCGGCAGCTGGATCGCCGCCGCGGGCACCGGCATCGCGATGATCACCGAGCCGGGCGAGCTGCGCTGGATCGCGGCCCTCACCGAAGGCGCGCCGACGCCCGTGCGGATGAACGACGGCGTCTGTGACCCGGCGGGCCGGTTCTGGTCGACCAGCATGGCCTACGACAACACACCCGGCGTCGGCGGTCTTTACCGAATCGACCCGGACGGGACCGTGACGCTGGCCCTGACCGGACTCACGGTTCCGAACGGCCCTGCCTTCGGGCCTGACGGCTCGCAGATGTACCTCGCATCGAGCATTGACGGCCGCATCGACGTCTACACCGTCGAGGACGACGGTTCGCTCAGCGTCGGGCGTCAGTTCGTCCAGCTCGACGCCGATCTCTGGCCGGACGGTATGACCGTCGACGACGAGGGCTACCTCTGGGTGGCGATCTGGAACGGGTCGGCGGTGCACCGCTACAGCCCCGATGGTGAGCTCGACGGCTCGGTCTGGCTGCCCACGTCGAGGCCGACGAGCTGCTGGTTCGGCGGTCCCGATCGCAGCCGGCTCTTCATCACGACCGCGACGTACGGCCTGGACGCTGATGACGACGCGGCGGGACGGGTCTACGCCGTCGATGTCGGCGTCCGTGGGCCGGCGGCGGTGCCGTTCGGCTGAGCAGGAGGCGAAGTACAGTAGCGGGTCGTGCCGATCGGCTATCTGATCACCGTGCTGCTCGCCGCGGTGGGCACGGCAGTCGCGATTCGCCCGCCGCATCCGCGGTCCTGCGGCCCGTTCCGGGTGAGCTACGTCCTCAGTTTCGTCGTCAGCGAGCAACCGTTCATCGCGTTCTACTGGCTGCTCGCGTCGACGCTGCTCGCCTTCGCCCAAGGTGACCTCGACCAGCCGGCCGCCTGGGTGGTCGCCAGCCTGGCGGGAGCCAGCTGCGCGGCGCTGCCGATCCTCGTCCGCCGCGAGCTCCGGGCGCCAGCGACCGTCGACGCGGCGCTGGCGCAGGGTCTCGGTCCCGAGTGGCGAGCCGGAGTGGCCGACGACCTGACCCCGCGGCTTCGGCAGCGGCTGCCCTGGGGGCGCATCGTCTTCGCGCCGTGGCGGTTCGGGCATCGTGACGTCGAACGGGTGTCGAACCTCTCGTACGGCGATGCCGGCCGGCGCAACCTCCTGGACGTCTACCGACCCCGATCCCATCCGGCCGACGCGCCGACGCTGGTCTACTTCCACGGCGGCGCATTCCGCGGAGGTAACAAGCGTCGCGAGGCGCGACCGCTGCTCTATCGGCTGGCGAGCCAGGGATGGGTCTGCGTCAGCGCGGCCTATCGGCTGAGCCCGGCGGCGAGGTTTCCCGACCATCACATCGACGCCAAGCGGGTGATCGCCTGGGTGCGCAAGCACGGCCCGGCGTACGGCGTCGATCCCGACACGATCTTCGTCGCCGGCAGCTCCGCCGGTGGCCACCTGGCGGCCATGGTCGCGCTCACGCCGGGCGATCCGGCGTTCCAGCCCGGCTTCGAAGACGCAGACACGTCCGTCTCCGCTGCGATCTCGTTCTACGGCTACTACGGAGGGATCAGCGCCGACCCTGCGTCGACACCGCTCGCCCACGTCGACGCCGATGCCCCACCGTTCTTCGTGGTCCATGGCGACCAGGACACCCTCGTGATCGTCGAGGACGCCCGTCGCTTCGTCGACACGCTCCGGGGTACGTCGTCGAATCCGGTGGTCTACGCGGAGCTCTCGGGCGCTCAGCACGGCTTCGACCTGTTCCACTCGATCCGGTTCGAGGCGGTCGTCGACGGAGTCGAGATGTTCTTGGCCTGGGTACGCTCGCGCCCGGACACGCCCTAGCTCGGCCCGCTACTCCCCCACACTGCCGTCGGCGAGCTCGCGGGCGATGTCGAGGTGACCGGCGTGCCGGGCGTACTCCTGGAGCACGTGGAACAAGATCCAGATCAGCGTCGGCGGATCCTCGCCGGACCCGAATCGGCCGCCGACTCCCCCGAGCGCTTCGAGGTCAGCACGCTCGACGATCTCGCGGGTACGGGTTCCGCCGCGATGGAGTGCCGCCAGCAGGTCGCGCAGCGTCTCGTCGTCGGCCACCTGCCAGCGGTCGGCCGAACCGCGGTCGCCCCACGGCGCGTCGACCGGTTCGGCGGCGAAGCCCCAAACCAGCCAGCGCTGCTCCATGAAGACCAGGTGCTTGAGCAACTCGATCGGCGTCCAGCCCGACGGCAGCCGGCTGCGTCGCAGGTCGGCCTCGGACATCCCGGAGAGCTTCTCCTCGATCGTCGATCGGTAGAAGTCGAGATAGTCGAGGAGGAGCCGACGGGCATCGGCGGTCGCCGAACTCGGTGCGGGGAAGGTGCGCTCCATGCCGCCAGCCTCTCGCACGCCGACCCGAGGCAGCCGGGCTTGCCACGGATCCGCCCGAAATGGACGTTCGGCGCGGCGCATCCACCCATGAGCGGGCGAGCCTCGTACGCGTCGCCCGTGCCGCGAGACAGAATGGGCACGCCCCCCGTACGAGGAGACCACCACACCCATGGCCCGACGCAGCAAGACCGCCCCTCCGGAGGACTTCGAGGAACACATCGTCGACATCGACGTCGGCGAGGAGATGCGCAACAGCTACCTCGAGTACGCGTACTCCGTCATCTACTCGCGCGCGATCCCGGACGCTCGCGACGGTCTGAAGCCGGTGCAACGGCGCATCCTCTACACGATGGCCGACATGAACCTCCGGCCCGACCGCGGCCACGTCAAGTGCGCCCGGGTCGTCGGTGAGGTCATGGGGCGGCTGCACCCGCACGGCGACGGCGCCATCTTCGACGCGCTGGTGCGGCTCGCCCAGCCGTGGTCGATGCGGCTGCCTTTGGTCGACGGACATGGAAACTTCGGATCTCCGGACGACCCTCCGGCGGCGATGCGCTACGTAGAGTGCCGGATGGCGCCTCCCGCACCGGCGATGACCGACGGGCTCGACGAGGAGACCGTCGAGTTCCGGCCCAACTACGACGCTCGCGAGCTCGAACCGTCGGTGCTGCCGGCGGCGATCCCCAACCTCCTTGTCAACGGCGCGTCCGGCATCGCGGTCGGCATGGCGACCAACATGGCGCCGCACAACCTGGTCGAGGTGGTCCAGGCGCTCCGGAACCTGATCGACAACCCGGACGCCACTGTCGAGGACCTGATGCGGTTCGTCCCCGGTCCCGACCTCCCGACCGGCGGCAAGATCGTCGGCCTCGACGGCATTCGCGAGGCGTACGAGACCGGCCGGGGCAGCTTCCGGATGCGGGCGACGGCGCGGGTCGAGTCGGTGACGCCGCGGCGCAAGGGCATCGTCGTCACGGAGCTGCCGTACAACGTCGGCCCGGAGAAGGTCATCGAGCGGATCAAGCACCTCGTCCAGACCAAGAAGCTCGCCGGCATCGCGGACCTGAAGAACCTGACCGATCGCAACAGCGGACTCCGGCTCGTCATCGAGCTCAAGAACGGCTTCCATCCCGAGGCGATCCTCGAGCAGCTCTACCGGCAGACCCCGCTGGAGGAGTCGTTCGGGATCAACGCGGTGGCACTGGTCGACGGGCAGCCCCGCACGCTCGGCCTGCGCGACCTGCTGCGGGTCTACCTCGAGCATCGCTACGACGTCGTCCGCCGCCGCAGTCGCTATCGCCGCGACAAGGCCGCCGACCGGCTGCACCTCGTCGAAGGACTGCTGATCGCGATCCTCGACATCGACGAGGTCATCCAGCTGATCCGCAGCAGCGACAACGCCGAGGCGGCCCGGACCCGCCTGATGTCGGTGTTCGACCTCACCGAGGCGCAGGCCAACTACATCCTGGAGATGCAGCTACGCCGGCTCACGAAGTACTCCCGGATCGAGCTCGACAAGGAGAAGGCGGAGCTCGAGCGCACCATCGAGGGCCTCGACGCGATCCTCGCCGACGACAACCTGCTGCGACGTACGGTCGGCGACGAGCTTGCCGAGATGGCCGAGAAGTACGGCACGCCGCGACGCACCGTCCTGCTCGAGTCGGCCGGCCAGCCCGTCAAGACCGCGATGCCGCTCGAAGTGGCCGACGACCCGTGCTACGTCCTGCTGAGCTCCAGTGGTTTGCTGGCCCGGACCGCCAACGACGAGCCGCTCGGCGAGGGCGGCCGGCGGGCCAAGCACGACGCGGTGGTCTCCCTGACGACGGCGACCGCCCGTGGGCAGATCGGCGTCGTCACGTCGCAGGGGCGGGTGCACCGGCTCGACGTACTCGACCTGCCGGTGGTGCCCGGCACGGCCAACGCGCCCCACCTACGCGGCGGCGCGCCCCTGTCGGAGTTCCTCGGACTCGAGCCCGAGGAGCACGCGCTCTGTCTCGCGTCGCTGGATCCGGACCGGCCGGGCCTGGCCCTCGGGACACTGCGCGGCGTGGTGAAGCGGGTCACGACCGACTATCCCGCCAAGGACGACTGGGACATGATCCGGCTCGACGACGACGACCGAGTCGTCGGCGCGGTCGAGTTGACCACCGGTGACGAGGAGCTTTGCTTCATCACGTCCGAGGCCCAGCTGCTGCACTTCGGCGCCGGACTCGTACGCCCGCAGGGCCGCTCCGGGGGCGGCATCGCCGGCATCAAGGTGACCGCGGGAGCGAAGGTCGTCTTCTTCGGCGCGGTGACCGATCCCGACCGGGCCGAGGTCGTGACCGTCGCCGGCTCTGGCACGGCTTT
Source organism: Nocardioidaceae bacterium (assembly GCA_032154865.1). GTDB lineage: Bacteria > Actinomycetota > Actinomycetes > Propionibacteriales > Nocardioidaceae > DATFRX01. Next base: position 1,039 of record JALDXR010000088.1, on the reverse strand, counting down.
GCCCGGCACCCAGGCCGGTTCGGTCAAGGTGACCCCGTTCGCGGAGTATCCCGGCAAGGGCCGGGCGACCAGCGGTGTCCGCTGCCATCGGTTCCTCAAGGGCGAGGATGCCCTCCTGTTCGGCTGGGCGGGCGCCGGACCCGCGATGGCCGCGGCGGGCAGCGGTGCGCCGGTCGACCTGCCCGAGGCGACCGGACGGCGCGACGGGTCGGGCGAAGCCGGCAGTCAGCCGATCATGGCGGTGGCGTCACCCGCGCACGTGAGAGGCTGAATCTCATGACGGAGGAACGGGCACCCTGGCGACGCATGTCCATCGTGGCGACCGCGACCGTACTCACCGCCGTCTCGTTGCTCTCCGGCTGCTCCGACGACAGCTCGGATGCGACACCGGACGAGCTCTCCGACCGGCTCGCGACCGCCAAGACGCAGTTGGACGAGGCGGCCAGCGTCGAGTTCCAGCTCGCGGCCGACGAGCTGCCCGACGGCGTCACCGGACTGCTCGAGGCCAACGGGACCGGCACCCACGAGCCGGCCTTCGAGGGCGACGTGTCGGTGTCCGCCATGGGGGGCGTCGACGCCGACGTGATCGCGATCGGCGACGACGTCTGGGCCCAGGTCAGCTTCTCGCCCACCTACGTGCCGGTGGACCCCGCCGACCTCGGGGCTCCCAATCCAGCAACCCTGTTCGATCCGGACTCTGGCATCACCACGTTCCTCACGTCGACCGACAATCTCGAGGCCGGCGACGAGTCCCGAGACGGTGATCTCGTGCTCACGACCGTGACCGGGACCCTGCCGGGCGACATCGTGCAGCGGCTCATCCCGAGCGCCGACGAGTCCGCCGACTTCGACGTCGAGTACCGGATCACCGACGACGACGCGCTCCACGACGCCGAGATGACCGGCCCGTTCTACGGCGACTCCGGCGACATCACGTACACGATGTCGCTGTCGGCGTCGGACGAGCAGGTCGACATCACCGCGCCGTGAGTGAGCCGACTCGAGCGGTCGGTGCGGCACCACGCGTACTTCTGGCCCT
>JALDXR010000566.1:0-2912 GCA_032154865.1 Nocardioidaceae bacterium | reverse complement strand
CGGAGATGTGCACCAGGCCCTCGATGCCCTCCTCGACGCGGACGAACGCGCCGAAGGGTACGAGCTTGGTGACCTTGCCCGGCACGATCTGGCCGATCTGGTGGGTACGAGCGAAGTGCTGCCACGGGTCTTCCTGCGTCGCCTTGAGCGACAGCGACACGCGCTCGCGCTCCATGTCGACGTCGAGAACCTCGACCGTGACCTCGTCGCCGACCTGGACGACCTCGCTGGGGTGGTCGATGTGCTTCCACGACAGCTCGGAGACGTGGACCAGACCGTCGACGCCACCGAGGTCGACGAAGGCTCCGAAGTTGACGATGCTCGACACGACGCCCTTGCGGATCTGGCCCTTGGCGAGCTGGGTGAGGAAGTTCTGGCGCACCTCGGACTGCGTCTGCTCGAGCCAGGCCCGACGGGACAGGACCACGTTGTTGCGGTTCTTGTCGAGCTCGATGATCTTGGCCTCGATCTCGCGGCCGACGTACGGCTGGAGGTCGCGCACTCGGCGCATCTCGACCAGCGACGCGGGCAGGAAGCCGCGCAGGCCGATGTCGAGGATCAGACCGCCCTTGACCACCTCGATGACGGTGCCGGTGACAACGCCGTCCTCTTCCTTGAGCTGCTCGATCGTGCCCCACGCCCGCTCGTACTGAGCGCGCTTCTTCGACAGGATCAGACGGCCTTCCTTGTCCTCCTTCTGCAGGACAAGCGCCTCGACCTTGTCGCCGACCGCCACGACCTCGTGGGGATCCACGTCGTGCTTGATCGACAGCTCGCGGGAGGGAATGACCCCTTCGGTCTTGTAGCCGATGTCGAGCAGAACCTCGTCTCGATCGACCTTGACGATCGTGCCTTCCACGATGTCGCCGTCATTGAAGTACTTGATCGTCTCGTCGACGGCGGCGAGGAAGGCGTCCTCCGTGCCGATGTCGTTGACCGCTACCTGCGGCGTCTCCTTCTCGGGAGGTGCGTCGATGCTGCTCGTCATGTGGGGATGGACTCCGATGGGCAATCTGGTTGTCGGGTGGGCGCGCGACAAGCCTCCCGCGATCTGCCGAGGGGCCGGGTGGAGCCGCCGATAACCGGCGACCGTCCAGAAGTTCGACATGGCGCGAGCACGAACCCGCTAGGTCTGGGGGTCGTACAGGCTCATAGCGCAACTGTCAGCGTACGGGGGCGCGGCTAGGCGGGTCAACGCGGGCTAATGAATAGCAGGTGCGAGGAATGCCCGAAGCGCTCCGATATAGAGCGCCACGTCGACCGCGCCCATCAGCTCGCGCGCCGAATGCATCGCCAATTGCGGCGCGCCGACGTCCACCGTCGTGATGCCGACCCGGCCGGCCGTGATCGGCCCGACGGTCGATCCGCAGGGCAGGTCGGCCCGATGCATATAGCGCTGCCACGGCACGCCGGCCTGGTCGCAGGCGGCCGCGAACGCTCCGGCGCCGACCGCGTCGGTCGCGTAGCGCAGCTGGTAATGGACCTTGAGCACCGGCCCGCCACCGGGCTGGATCCGGTGCGACGGCTCGTGCCGGTCGACGTAGTTGGGATGCGTCGCGTGCGCCATGTCGCCGGAGGCACACATCGACCCGGCCAGCGCCCGGAGGAAGTCCTGCCGATCACCGCCCGCGGCGATGCCGATGCGTTCGAGCGTCGACCCGAGCAGGTCGCTGAACGCGCCGCGCTCCGACATGCTGCCGACCTCCTCGTGGTCGAACAGCACCAGCACCGGGACGACGTCGCGAGCCTCGTCGACCGCCGCGAGCAGCGCCCGGGTGCCGGCGTAGCAGGTGCCCTGGTTGTCCAGGCGGGGTGCGCTGAGCAGATCACCCTCGCGGCCCATCAGCCGACTCGGCGTCAGGTCGTGGGTCATCAGCTCCCAGCCGAGTACGTCGGGTGTCGCGACGCCGAGGTCGGCCGCGACGTACTCGGCGAAGTCCGCGGGCTCCGATCCGATCCCCCACACCGCGTCAAGGTGCTGCTGCGGGTTCAGCTCCACCCGTTTGCGGTCCTCCATCAGGTGGATCGCCAACTGCGGCACCCGCACGACCGGATCGTCGATGTGGAGCAGTCGTTGCTCGATCCGGCCGCCCGCGCGGACGCTGAGGCGACCGGACAGGCCGAGGTCGCGGTCCAGCCAGGAGTCGAGCAACGGCCCGCCGTACGGCTCGAGGGCGACGACCTCCCACCCGGCACGGGACCGGCTCGGATGCTGCTTGACACGGAGGTTCGGGCTGTCGGTGTGGCCGCCGACCAGACGAAACGGCGTCGTCGGCCCGGCCGCGGCCTCGGTCGACCAGGCGACCAGTGACCCGCCGCGTACGACGAGATAGCGGCCCGGCTCGGCCGGCCATGCGTCAGTCTCGTGGAGGTGCCGGAAGCCGGCCGCCTCGAGCGTCCGCACGACGGTGGCGACGACATGGAACGGCGACGGGGACGCGTCGACGAACGCACACAGCCCTTCCGCGTCGGCGCGATGCTGCTCGGCGAATCGGACCGTTGAGGTCGACGCGATCATGGCGGCGATGCTAGCGGGGACGGCTGACCGGCTGACCAGGAAGCCGCGACTACGGCCGGGCGTTGAGGTCGCCGCTGCGGGCGATGACCTGGAGGAGCCGGTCGGCCTGCTCGACGATCGGATCCCGGGCGCTGCGACTGGCCAGCTCGATCAGCGCCCACAGGTCACTGGCATGGGCCAACGTGAGCGGGTCGTCGGCGAGGCCCGGCGTGTCGGCCACGAAGTGCTCGAGGATCGCCCAGGACCACGGCGTACCCCGATCGAACCGCAGCAGGTTGCCGAGATCCGCGTACGGCGACCCGGCGTGGGCGAACTCCCAATCGAGCAGCGCGGTCAACCGGCCGGAGACCGGGTCCACCAGGATGTTCTTCGGGTTGAAGTCGCTGTGCACCAG
>JALDXR010000565.1:0-2926 GCA_032154865.1 Nocardioidaceae bacterium | reverse complement strand
GGTCAGCGACTTCCTGGCCGGCCGCAGCTTCGGCTGGCGGCAGCCGGTCGCCGTGGGTGCCTCGGCCGTCGCGGCGCTGGTGCCGTTGGCGGGCGCTGTCTGGTGGGTGATCGATGACGACACCGCACTGCGGCGAACCGACCCCGTACCCGTGCCGGTCTACCTCGCCGCTCAGGCCTCGGGACCCGAGCAGTCGGCGACCCTCGTCCTGTCCGGCTCGACGGCCGACGGCGTGGGCTACGAGATCGTCCGGGACGACGGGACGCGCCTGGGCGAGGAGACCGTACTGCCGGAGCAATCCGAGGTGGAGCGGATGGATCGCGCGGTGGCCGATCTGCTGTCCGCGCCGGACGCCGCGGCGGTGAGTGCCCTGCTCGACCACGGGATCGGGGCGGTCTACGCCTCGCCGCCGGTCGATGCGTCGGTGGCATCGGCGCTCGACGGAGCGGCCGGACTGACCCGGGCCGGTACGACCGCCCCGGAGGCGCGGGCCTGGCAGACGGTGGCTCCGTCCGGCGCGGCGCGGCTGCTGCCGCTCACCGACGGCGCTGTCAACGTCGACCGGGCTGCCATCCTGGACGCACCGCCATCGCTCTCCGGGAGCATCGCCATCCCGGCCGGCGCGGAGCCACGGCAGATGCACCTGGCCGCCGGTGCCTCGGACCGATGGTCGGCGACCGGGTCCGGCGGGCCGCTCGAGGCGGTCGCCACCGGCAGCGGCACCCAGGCGTTCGCCAACCCTGACGACGGCCAGGTGACCGTGTCGTACGACTCCTCCCATCGGCGGTGGCTGCTCCTGCACCTCGCGATCGCCGTCGTCGCGGTAGTCATCGCCCTGCCTGGACGGAGGCGCCAACCGTGACCACGCCGGCACCGCAGTCCCGCCGCAGCCATCGGCAACGGGGTCGTGACTTCGCGACGACCGGGTCCTCCGGCGCCTGGCGAGCCGCGCCGCTGGCCCTGCTGCTGGTCGCTGCCGGACTGATCGCCTGGTCGACGACGCGCGACGCCGAGTCCCCGACGCCGGCGCCGGCCGCGACGGAGTTGCCGCTCAGCCAGTCCGACCTGACCTGCCCCTCGATCGGCACGGCGAAGCTCCCGGCGGAGCGGGCCGGCATCGGGCTGACCACACCAACGACAGGCGACGCGTCCAAAGCCGCAGCCACGGAGGGCGGTCTCGAGATCGTGCCGATCCCACGCGGCAACAACCTGACCCCGAAGCAGCCGCCGGCCCCGGGCCAGTGGGAGGTCGTCACCCAAGACGACAAACAGGCCGACACCGTCGTGGTCTCGTCGACCGGTGCCCTGGCGGCGGGAGCGAGTGCGTTCGCCGCGACCAGCGCGAGCGAGAAGGCCGGCGGCGGCCAGGCGGTCGTCGCATGCGCGGCGCCCAGTCGAGAGGCGTGGTTCGTCGGGGCCGGCAGCACCGTCGACCACACGAGCACACTGCTGGTCAGCAACCCGGCCGACACCGAGGCGATCGTCGATGTCACGCTCCTGACTCGCGAGGGCAGCCGCGAGCCGGTGAGTGGTGTGGTGGTGAAGCCGCGAGACGTCCTGCGGGTCGACCTGTCCGAGGTCGCCGCCGGCGCCGGCGAAGTGGCCGTTCGGGTCGCGGCGAGCCAGGGGCAGATCGCCACCGCGATACTCGACCACTGGACCGCCACCTTGGCACCGGCCGGAACGGAGTGGATCCCGATCGCGCAGGCACCGGCGACCTCGCTCGCCGTGAGCCCGCTGATCGCAGGTGCGGAGCGCCGCGAGCTGATCGTCGGCAACCCGGGTGACCGCACCGCGTCGGTCGACATTCAGGTCATCGGCGCCGACGGGACGCATCCGGTCCAGGGGTTCGAGCACGTGTCCGCCGACCCCGACGGCGTCACGATCGTCGACGTCCCCGAGTCACTCGCCGGCCAGACCGCCGGGCTTCGGCTCGACTCCGACCAGCCGATCGTCGCCTCGGTACGTTCGGTCTCGCCGGGAAGCCCGACCGACATCGCGTACGGCACGAGCCTGCCCGACGTGAGCGGAGCCGCGGTCGTCCCGGTCGACCTCCCGACCGTCGACCCGTCCGGCCTTCGGCTGTTGGTCTCGAGTGCCGATCCGGCCAGTGAGGTGGAGTTCTCCGTGACGGCCCACGCCGCGGACGGCTCGACGCTGACCGAGGACACCCGGACGGCGCGGCCCGGCACCGCGCTGCTGTGGCGGTCCGACCGCCTCGACCGGGCGGCCTACCTCGTCGTCCAGCCGACGAACGGCGAATTGCTGGCCAGTGCGACCTATGCCGCAGGCGACTCGTCGTGGGCCGCGATGCCGTTGACCGACGCCCCGATGTCAGTGACCGCGCCGGGCGTCTATCCGCTCGGCTGACCGACCGCGCGGGTGGCCAGTGCCGGTCGCCGGTCGATCTCGTGCGGTGGTCGGCCCAGCAGTTCGGCGACCTGGTGGATCAGGGCGGCGTAGACGAGGTCCCGCTCGATCGCGGGCCGGGCGGCGCGAAGCGCTCGGGTCCGGATCGGGAGCCGATAAACGACGATCCGGGCCGGTCGTCGCGACGAGCGGTGCACGAGGGTCGCGACCGGCACCTCGGCCGGCTGCCATTCGTCCTCGACCCACGGCACCTCCTCGACGCCGAACTCGACCTCGGCCAACTCCGTCGGCCACCAGGCTTCGAGCTCGGCGACCGCGCCGAGCACGAGGGCATCGAACCGGTCGCGCCGGCTCCGATCGGCTGGAACTCCCTGTGGCGAGTGGGGGCCGGGCAGGATCCACGGACCGCCACGCCCACGGTCCCGGCGATCGCGCAGCCGCCGTGGTGGTCCGGAGTCCAGGTTCACCTGTCCGAGGCTAGTGGCCCGAATCGCGGATGTGACGGTCCGCGCGCCGGTGTCGCGCGTCCCGAAACCAACCGCGCTCGCCCGACACG
>JALDXR010000564.1:0-2927 GCA_032154865.1 Nocardioidaceae bacterium | reverse complement strand
GCGATCCTCTACGTCGCGAGACAGCTGCCGCCGCCGGGCCGCGACGGTCTCGGCGACCCGCAGCTGACCGAGATCGCCGAGCTGGTGGAGGCCGCCGGCGGCCGTACGCTCGGGCTGTTCTCCTCCCGCCCAGCGGCCGAGACCGCGACCGATGCGCTCCGGGACCGGCTCCCCGACGTGGAGGTGTGGTGCCAGGGCGAGGCGCAACTGCCCGAGCTCGCCCGCCGCTTCGTCGAAGATCCGCGCACCTGTCTGTTCGGCACCTTGAGCCTGTGGCAGGGCGTCGACCTGCCCGGCGAGACCTGTCAGCTGGTGATCATCGATCGGCTGCCGTTCCCGCGGCCGGACGATCCGCTGATGAGCGCCCGGCAGCGCGCCGTCGAGCGTCGCGGCGGCAACGGGTTCATGACCGTGGCGGCTACCCACGCTGCGTTGCTGCTGGCCCAGGGGAGCGGGCGGCTGATCCGGCGCCAGACCGACCGTGGTGTCGTCGCGGTGCTCGACCCGCGCCTCGCGACCGCGAGGTACGGCTCGTTCCTCGCCGCGTCGCTGCCGCCGATGTGGCGTACGACCGACCCGGGTGTGGCCCGCGACGCGCTCCGGCGACTCGACGCGGCCGCGGCCGGCGCCGGCGCACCGTCTTGAGCCGCCGCCCACCGCAAGAACGATCAAGCGGGGCGGTCGGTCGACGCCCGTACAGTCGGGCCATGGTCCAGGTCCAGTACTTCACGGCGTGCACCCTCGACGGCTTCATCGCCGACGAGCACAACTCCCTCGACTGGCTCTTCGAAGTGCCCCACGACACCGACGACGGCTATTGGGATCGATGGTTCCCCGGCGTCGGCGCGCTGGTGATGGGTGCGACGACGTACGAGTGGATGGTCGACCGACATGACATGATCAACGACCCGAGTCAGTGGCGGGGTTTCTACGGCGACCGGCCCGGCTGGGTCTTCACCCATCGCGAGCTGCCGCTCATCCCGGGCGTCGACATCACGCTCGTACGCGGCGATGTTCGGCCCGTGTACGACGCGATCACCGAGCAGCTGCCCGGCAGAAACATCTGGATCGTCGGCGGCGGGGACCTGGTCGGGCAGTTCCATGATGCCGGCCTGCTCGACGAGATCATCCTCGGGATGACCCCGGTGACACTCGGAGCAGGTGCGCCGCTGCTGCCTCGCCGGATCACCTCGAAGGAGCTCGCCTTTCGCCACGCCGAGCTGATCGGGCAGCGGGTCCGGATCGTTCTCGACGTCCGTCGGGACGGCTGAGCCGGCGAGGCCGACCCTGATCGCCTAGACCCGGCGCAAGACGGTGACGACCTTGCCGAGGATCGTGGCGTCGCAGCCGTCGATCGGCTCGTACGCGGGATTGTGGGGGAGCAGCCAGACCTTGCCGCGCTTGCGGGACAGCGTCTTGACGGTCGCCTCGTCGTCGATCAGTGCGGCCACGATCTCGCCGTTCTCGGCGGCCGGCTGCTGTCGAACGACGACGTAGTCGCCGTCGCAGATCGCGGCATCGACCATCGAGTCGCCCTTGACCTCGAGGAGGAAAAGGGTGCCGTCGCCGACCAGCGTCTTCGGCAGCGGGAACACCTCCTCGACCCGCTCCTCGGCGAGGATCGGACCGCCGGCCGCGATCCGGCCGACCACCGGCACGTACGCCGCCTCCGGCCGGGCGTTGCCGACGTCGGTCTCGTCGAAGCCGAAGTCGTGGGCGCTGCCGATCGATCGGCGGGCGGCCATCACGTCGGGCAGGAAGACCTCGAGGGCCCTCGGCCGGTTGGGATCGCGCCGGAGGAATCCCTTGGACTCCAGCGTCTTGAGCTGGTGGGCGACCGACGACGAGCTCGTGAGGCCGACGGACTGGCCGATCTCTCGAATGCTCGGCGGGTAGCCCCGCTGCTCGATGCTCTCGCGGATGAACTCGAGCACCCGTCGTTGACGCGGGGTGAGCCCGCTGGCGTCCGGCGGGCCGTCTGGAAGCTCGGTGACCTTCTTCGCGTCCTTGGCCATGGCGATCCCTTCACGCTGGTGCGCACACCGTAGTCCGGACGGGCAGATGACTTCAAACATCTGTTCGAACGGCGTGTCGCAAGAGGGCTCTAGCATGTGGCGGTGGTCAAACACGCCAACACCGACGAGTTCCGGGGTGCGGAGTTCGTCGACGCCGACATGTCGGGCGCCTGGTTCCGTGAGGTCAACCTGACCGGCGCCACGATACGAGGCGCGCTGCTCATGGATGCCGACATCGACGGCGTCATCCACGGACTCAAGGTCAACGGTGTCGAGGTGGCACCTCTGGTCGAGGCCGAGCTCGATCGGCTGCATCCCGAGCGCGTCAAGCTCCGGGCGACGACTCCCGACGGCATGCGCGAAGCGTGGTCGGTCGTCGAGTCCTTCTGGGGCGAGACGATGGCGCGAGCACGGGGCATGAGCGAGGCCGATCGGCAGCGGTCGGTCGACGAGGAGTGGTCGCTCGTCGAGACCCTCCGGCACCTGATCCACGTGATCGATATGTGGTTCCGGCGCGCCGTCCTGCTCCGGCCACAGCCCTACCACCCGCTCGGCGTGGCAGCGACCTTCGTCCAGGATCCGCAGGCGTTGGGCCTCGATGTCGAGGCCACTCCTACATTCGACGAGGTCGCAGCAGTCCGGGCCGAGCGGATGGCGCAGGTCCGGGACTACCTCGCCACTGTCACGCAGGACGAGCTCGACCGGCCGCGTACGCCGGATCCCGAGCCGGGGGATGGGTCGCCCGAGGCGCGGACCGCCACAGCCTGCCTCCACGTCCTCTTCAACGAGGAGTGGACGCACCATCAGTTCGCCGTACGCGATCTGGACATCATCACCTCGTAGCCGCCAGCGACTCGCGACACGCCGAACGAACAGATGTTCGACGTGTCGCTTGTTTCTGTCGGTGGGCTC
>JALDXR010000563.1:0-2931 GCA_032154865.1 Nocardioidaceae bacterium | reverse complement strand
GGCTCGGATCGGCGACGGGCCGACCGTGATCGAGGCCCAGACCTACCGCCACTACGGCCACAGCCGCACCGATCCCGCGAAATACCGGCCGGAGGGCGAGCTCGAGGAGTGGCTGGAGCGCGACCCGCTCGACCTCGCGCGCAAACTCGCGACCGAGCGCGGGGTGTCGACTGACGACCTCGACGCCGCCGACCGACGCGTCGACAGCCAGATCGATGCCGCCATCGCGGAGGCCTCCGCGGCGCCGGATGCCGACCCGGCCGAGGCGCTGGCCGACGTGTGGGCCGACGGAGGTGCGGCGTGGCGGACCTGACGACCTATCGCGAAGCCGTGGCGGAGGGCATCGCCCGCGAGATGCGGCGCGACGAGACCGTCGTGTGCCTGGGCGAGGACATCGGCGCCGCCGAGGGCGTGTTCAAGACCACCGTCGGACTGTTCAAGGAGTTCGGGGCCGGTCGGGTCTGGGACACCCCGATCTCCGAGCAGGCCATCGTCGGCACCGCGCTGGGCGCGTCGATGACCGGCATGCGACCGGTCGCCGAGATCATGTTCTCCGACTTCCTGGCCTGCTGCTTCGACTACCTCGCCAACGAGATCCCCAAGCTGCGCTACATGACCGGCGGCCAGGTGACCACTCCCTTGGTCGTGCGCACCGCCAACGGCGGCGGCCTCGGCTTCGGCGCGCAGCACTCCCAGGCGGTCGAGAACTGGGTCTTCTCGATCCCCGGGCTCAAGATCGCCGCGCCGTCGACACCGGCCGATGTGGTCGGCCTGATGGCGTCGGCCGTCCGCAGCGACGACCCGGTCGTCTTCTTCGAGCACAAGGGTCTGTTCGCGAGCAAGGGTGAGCCGGCGCCGCCGGACCATGTCGTCCCGCTCGGCGAAGCCTCGATCGTACGATCCGGCTCCGACGTCACGCTGGTCGCGCTGGCGTACACGGTGCCGATCGCGCTGTCGGCCGCGGACCGGCTCGCCGACGAGGGGGTCAGCGCGGAGGTCGTCGATCTGCGTTGCCTGGTCCCGCTGGATGCCCGCACCGTGCTCGAATCGGTCGCCCGGACGTCCCGGGTCGTCATCGTCGAGGAGAACCCCTACCAGGGTGGTTGGGGTGGCACCGTCGCCTCGATCCTCGCCGACGAGGGATTCGAGCTGTTGGACGCGCCGGTGCGCCGGGTCGCGGCGGAATGTGTGCCGCTTCCGTTCGCCGACGCGCTAGAAGACATCGTCATGCCCACCGTCGACAAGGTGGTCGAAGCTGTACGCCAACCGATGGCGTACTAGGAGGGAGTGCGGGCACATGGCCACGAAGACCGTCATCCGGGGAGGCACCGTCCTCACCATGGATCCTTCGATCGGGAACCTCGCCACCGGCGACGTCCTGATCGAGGACGACAAGATCAGTGCTGTCGAGGCCGACCTCGGTGCGGACGTCGATGCGGAGGTGATCGACGCGACCGGCCGGATCGTCATTCCGGGCTTCGTCGACACGCACCGGCACACCTGGGAGGCGGCCATCCGCGGCTGTGCGCCGAACGCCACGCTCGACGACTACTTCGTCGAGGTGCTCGACACGTTCGCTCCCGTCTACCGTCCCGAGGACGTCCGGGCCAGCAACGTCGCCGGCTCGCTGGAGTGCCTCAACGCCGGCATCACGACGCTGGTCGACTGGTCACACATCAACAACACGCCGGACCACCCCGACGCCGCCGTTTCCGGTCTGAAGGAGACCGGCATCCGGGCGCTCTATGCCTATGGCAGCGCCAACACGTCGCTCGCGGACTACTGGTTCGACAGCAAGCTGAAGATCCCGGGTGACGACGTACGCCGGATCCGTGACACCTACTTCTCCTCCGACGACGGACTGCTGACGCTCGGCCTCGCCACCCGTGGGCCGGGCTTCTGCCAGGAGGACGTCGTCCGCTCCGAGTGGGGGCTGGCCCGCGAGCTCGACATCCCGATCACCGTGCATGTGGCGATGGGCCGGCTGGCCGGCCGGTTCGGCATGGTCAAGCAGCTCAGCGACATGGGTCTGCTCGGCTCGGACACGACCTACGTCCACTGCTGCCACTTCAGCGACGAAGAATGGCAGCTCGTCAAGGACAGCGGCGGCACCATCTCGATCGCGCCGCAGGTCGAGCTGCAGATGGGCCACGGCTGGCCGCCTACCCTCAAGGCCATGGAGTACGGCCTGCGTCCGAGCCTGTCGATCGACGTCGTGACGACCGTACCCGGCGACATGTTCACCCAGATGCGCTCGGCGTTCGCGGCCGACCGGGCGCGGGTGCACGACGCGGCGTACGGACCCAACGAGCAGGTGCCGAAGGACTGCCTGACCGCCGAGCAGATGCTGCAGGCCGCGACGATCGACGGAGCGTACGTCGCGGGTCTGGAGGACCGGACCGGCTCACTCACGCCCGGCAAGCAGGCCGACGTGGTGGTCATCGACGCGACGTCACTCGCGATGGCACCGGTCATCGACCCGGTCGCGGCCGTGGTGCTGTCCGCGGACGTGTCCAACGTCGAGTCCGTCTTCGTCGGCGGCGTGGCGCGGAAGCGAGACGGCCAGCTGCTGGCCGACATCGTCAAGGCTCGAGATGACGTCGAGGCTTCGCGCGACCACCTGCTCAACGCCACCGCGGAGAAGTCTTCGGCATGACCGCTGGCCCTGCTCCTGAAGCCGAGATTGCGCGTCTTCCCGCTCACCGCGAGGTTGCGGGTCCGTCTTGCGCGGTCCAACCAGCCTCGCTCGTTCCTCGCTCGGCGGCCAGGCCCATCCACGGACGCTCGCGCGACCTTCCTGCCCCTCGGCTCCTGCCGTGCGTAGGCTGGCGGTCATGCGGGCCGGACTGCTCGTCGCGACGACGCTACTGCTAACGGCCGCCTGCGGAGGCAGCGACGACACCGAGGAGCCGGCGACCGACGTGGCCGAGT
>JALDXR010000562.1:0-2937 GCA_032154865.1 Nocardioidaceae bacterium | reverse complement strand
CCTCACGGGCGTGGCGGGGCAGACCGTACGACGCGAGCATCGACAGCCCGAACATGCCGGCCGCGACCAGCGTTGTCACGCGCATCGAGTCGATCAGCGCGTGGTCGGTGAGCAGCTCGAAGAACAGTGTCCCGACTGCGGCCGCTCCGGCAGCGTTGCCGAACTGCTGCACAGCCGTGAGCAGTCCCGACCCGGATCCGACCTCGTCATCGGCAAGGTCAGCCAGGACGATGTCGAACAGCGGCGCGAACACCAGACCGCAGCCGACTCCGGCGACGAATGTCGCGGGCACGAAGTCCCACACCGTCGCCGCCGCGCCCTGATCGCCGATGGTCCACCACATCAACACCATGCCGGCGGCGGCGACCAGCATCCCGAGCTGCAGGCACTTGCGGCCCAGTCGCGGCGCCAACAAGCCGGCGGCCAACGGAGCACCGACGGCAGTTCCGAGTGACCATGGCACCAGCGCCAGTCCCGCATGCAACGCGTCGTAATGAAGCCCGTACTGGGTGAACGCGTTGAACACCAGCATGAAGCCGATCATGGCGCCGACGAACGTCATGATGACGAACAGGCCGCCGACGTAGCCGCGATGCCGGAACAGCCCCGGCGCGATCACCGGCTCCTTCCCGCGTCGCTCACTCCAGCCGAAGGCGCCGAAAAGCACGAGCGCCCCGGCCATCAGCGCGAACGTCCAGGTCGGCCAGCCCAGCTCGCGACCCTGCACGAGCGGGTAGAACAGCAGCAGACAGCCGGACACGAGCAGCAGCGTCCCGAGTGGGTCGAGCCGACCGCCCGATCCGGCGCGTACCTCAGGCATGAACCGCCGAGCACCGAGGATCGCGAACAGGCCGACCGGCAGGTTGATCAGGAAGATCATCCGCCAGCCCAGACCGAACAGGTCGGCGTCGACCAGGACCCCGGACAGGACCGGCCCGAGCACGGCCGACAGGCCCATCACGGGTCCGAAGGCGGCGAACGCCTTGCCGATCTCGTCGGGCGGGAAGAGCGCCTTGATGAGAGCGATGCCCTGCGGGATCATCACGGCCCCGAACAGGCCTTGCAGCACCCGGCAGCCGATCAGCATCTCGGCGTCCCACGCGAGGCCGCACATCAGGGACGCGAGCGTGAACCCGGTCGCGCCGATCAGGAACATGCGCCGGCGACCGACCCGATCTCCGAGCCGGCCGCTCACGATGAGTCCGACGGCGAGCGCGAGCGTGTACGCCGCGAGCAGCCACTGCAGCGTGGCCGACGAGCCGCCGAGATCCGCCGTGATCGCGGGACCGGCGATGGTGACGATGGTGGCGTCGAGCAGGTCCATCACCTCGGCGGCGAGCACCAGCGCGAGGACCCACCAACGGTACGGATGGCCGACCAACCCCCTCGGGGGTGCGCCGGCGGTGAGTGTTGACATGGAGACTCCTCCAGAGGAGTAACGAACAGCGCTCGAGTTGACGAACAATGTTCTAGCATCGAACATTGTTCGTGTCAAGTACGCTGTTCGTTGATCGATCGAGTGAGTGAGGTGGCCATGTCGATGCCCGAACCTCCATGGGGTGCGCGGAGCCGGCGTCCTCGGGCGGCCCGGACGCCGCTGTCGACCGAGCGGATCGTCGACACGGCCCTCGAGCTGATCGCCAAGGAGGGCTACGACGCGGTTACGATGCGCCGGATCGCGGCCGCGCTCGGCACCGGGCCGTCCAGCCTCTACGCCCATGTGGCGAGCAAGCGGCAGCTCGACCAGATGCTGATCGACCGGATCGTCGAGGGCGTCGACCTGCCCGAGCCCGATCCGGAGCGCTGGGAGGAGCAGGTCAAGGAGATCGGCCGGGTCTTCCTGGCGCGGCTGCAGGCGTACCCGGGCGTGGCGCGGGCGGCGATCGGCAACATCCCGCTCGGTCTCAGTGCGATGCGAGCCAGCGAGCGGCTGCTGGGCTACCTGCGCGCCGGCGGCCTGCCGGATCGGGTGGTCGCGTACGCGGCCGATCTGCTGCCGCTCTACATCAACGCGGTCGCCTTCGAGCAGAACGTCCGCGCCAGTGCGACCGGCGACGATGCCGATCCCGAGGACCTTCGGACCCAGCTGCGGGACTACTTCGCGGCGTTTCCATCGGACCAGTTCCCGAACTTCGTCGCGCTCGCCGACGCCCTCGTGGCGGGCGACGAGACCGACCGTTTCGAGTTCGGCCTCGACGTTCTCGTGTCCGGTCTCGCCGCGGTCGCCGCCCGGGAGACCTGACCGCCAGCGGGGCGCGGACGCGCAAATCCGCGTGAGCCGGGGCCGGATCCGTGTCAGGATCGAGGCGATGACGAATCCGCATGAGGAGTACGCCGAGACCGTCGGCGAGCTCGATCTGGAGGACCGCAACGCGCTGCGTCGCGTGGTGGGTCTGTCGACCGAGCTCCAAGACGTCACCGAGGTCGAGTACCGCCAGCTCCGGTTGGAGCGGGTGGTACTGGTCGGCGTCTGGACCGAGGGCTCGACCGCCGACGCCGAGAACTCGCTGACCGAGCTGAAACTGCTCGCCGAGACCGCCGGCTCGCAGGTGCTCGACGCCATGCTGCAGCGGCGGCGCAAGCCCGATCCGGCGACCTACATCGGACGCGGCAAGGTCGACGACCTGCGTGCCGCCGTACTCGCGGCCGGCGCCGACACCGTCATCTGCGACGGCGAGCTGGCACCGAGTCAGCTGCGCAACCTCGAGGACCAGGTGAAGGTCAAGGTCGTCGACCGCACCGCCTTGATCCTCGACATCTTCGCCCAGCACGCCAAGTCGGCCGAGGGCAAGGCCCAGGTCGAGCTCGCCCAGTTGCAGTACATGACGCAGCGGCTGCGGGGCTGGGGTGGCGAGCTGTCCCGGCAGGCCGGTGGCCGGGTCGGGTCGCAGGGCGGCGGCATCGGCGGCCGCGGCCCCGGTGAGACCAAGCTCGAGA
>JALDXR010000561.1:0-2949 GCA_032154865.1 Nocardioidaceae bacterium | reverse complement strand
CCTGCCAACGACGGCGGCGCGCCACGGATGCAGATGTTCCTGTGGCCGGGCACCCAGTTCGGCCAACCGAACCAGTTCGTGGTGGACGGTGCCGGCTCGTTCGGAGCCAACTTCGCACGCTTCTCGGCCGCTCCGACGAATGCCGGCCAGACCGGCGCGATCGTCAACGCTGGCAACGGCTGTAGCGCCTCGCAGTACCCGGCGCCGCTGCCGTCCGGCGATTGGATCGCGCTGGTGACGACCGGCACGTGCACCAATGTGGTCAAGGGCCAGGTCGCGCAGGCCCTGGGAGGCAGCGCGTTGGTCGTCACGGGCACCACGGCGATCCTCTCCGGGGCGATCACCGAGCCGGAGGTCACCATCCCCGTGATCAGCCTCAGCACGGCCGACGGCAACGCAGTCCGGGCCGCGCTGCCGACCAGCGGCACCGTCCGCAAGCACCCTGATCACCCAGGTATCCGGGACGGTGACCTCGACAACGGGATCATCATGCACGAGTACGGGCATGGGATCTCGCTTCGCCTCACCGGCGGGCCAGGGATCAACTGTCTCGGCGGCACCGAGCAGATGGGTGAGGGTTGGTCCGACTACTACGCCATCACCATGCTGCTCGATCCCGAGCTGGACGACCCGGACGCCGCCCGCGGCATGGGCCCGTACGCGCTGTTCCAGAACGACCGGCACGGCGCCGGCATCCGCCCGCGGCCGTACTCGCGGACCTGGGACATCCAGCCGTTCAGCTACGACAGCATCAAGACCGGCGGCTGGCTGGCCAACGCAAACGGACAGGCGACATCGCTGGCCGTACCGCACGGTATCGGCCACGGCTGGGCGGCCGTCCTGTTGGACCTGACCTGGGATCTGATCGATAAGCACGGGTTCAACCCGAACATCTACGAGGATTGGAGCACCGGAGGCAACAACCTCGCCTTGCAGCTCGTCACCGACGGTTTGAAGATGCAGGGTTGCAACCCCACGTTCGTCGTGGCGCGGGACGCGATCCTGGCTGCTGACCAGGCGCTGACCGATGGCGAGAACCAGTGCACGATCTGGGCCTCGTTCGCCCGCCGCGGTGTGGGCTTCAGCGCCGTCGGCGGCGGTACCAGCCGAGACGACGGCGCGGAGGCGTTCGACACGCACCCGGACTGCGTCGACGGGTTCGCCGGCCAGGTGCAGGACGAGCCGACGATCAACACAGTTGCAGCGGGCCGGACGGTGCCGATGATGTTCGATCGTCCGGAGTTGCAGGGATTGGACGTGCTGGCCAGCAACTCGCCGTTCTCGCGGCGGGTCGACTGCCAGACGCTCAAGGTGCCCAGCGACGACCCGCCGCGGCTGACGCCGAAGGCCGCACCGGTCACGACGAGCACACCGGGCGACGCCGGGCTGACTCGCAATACCGGTGGTCGCTACCTCTACCCGTGGCAGACCGAGGAGGCCTGGGTCAACACCTGCCGTGAGTTCGTCCTGACACTCGACAACGGCGAGCAACATCGGGCGTACTTCCAGTTCGTCCCGCCCGAGTAGGAGCAACGCCGCGGCCCTGGAGCTCGGTGGGTACTGGTTAGGCCCAGTCAGTACCCACCGTGGCTCCGCGGCTGCGTGCATGCGATGACCCTTAGGGTCGGGCCATGCCGTACCCCACTGCGGAGCAGCTCGACGAGGCCGGTCTTCGCCTCGACGCCGATGGCCCGATCCTGACGGTCACGCTCAATCGGCCGGACGTACGCAACGCGCAGACGCCGGCCACCTGGCGGACGCTGGCGGCGATCGGTGAGGCGCTTGATTCCGATGTCCGGGTGGTGGTGCTGCGGGGCGCGGGGACGGCATTCTCGGCCGGACTCGACCGCCGGATGATGACGCCCGAAGGCATCGCCGGCGAGCCGACGTTCACCGAGATCGCGGCCTTGCCCGACGACGCGGCGCTGACGCAGATCGCGAGCTACCAGGCGGCCTTCACCTGGTGGCGCCGACCCGACATCGTGAGCGTGGCGGCGGTGCAGGGCGCGGCTGTCGGCGCGGGGTTTCAGCTCGCCTTGGCCTGTGACCTGCGGGTGGTCGCGGACGACGTGCGGTTCGCGATGCGCGAGCCATCGCTCGGCCTGGTGCCCGATCTCGGCGGCACCCAGCCGCTCGTGGAGATCCTCGGCTACGGCCGGGCTCTCGAGATCTGTGCCACCGGCCGATGGATCGACGCCGACGAGGCGATGACGTCCGGGCTGGCGATCGCGTGCGTACGCCCTCCCGAGCTCAACGACACGGTCTCGGACCTGGTGGCCGCGATGGCGATGGCTCCGGCCGACGCAGTACGGGCGACGAAGGCGCTCCTGGTCGGTGCGGCCGGCCGGTCGTACGACGAGCAGCTGGCCGCCGAACGACGAGCACAGCTGGCTCGCCTGCGGGAGCTGGCCGACCGCCTCGGGTGATGCCACCGGCGCCCGGGCGAGGTGCCGTCGCCCGGTGACCCTCCCGGCGGGCATGATGACTCCGGAGTGTTCTGCCCGTATTGACTCCGGGAGAGAAGTGACCGGCCCAGCGCAACGACTTCGCGGACTGATGGCGCTGATCGCCATCGCGGCACTGCTCGGCGGGGTGCCCTATGCCCTGTGGACGTGGGGCGGTGGGGCCCCCTGGCCGTCGAGTGCGCCGAGCGAAGACTGGTTCACCGACTCGCTGGGCGCCGAACAGATCCTCGGCATCCTGGTCGCGGTGCTCTGGCTCGCCTGGGTGCACTTCACCATCTGCGTCGTGGTCGAGGCCGTGCAGGGTCGACGGGCAGGTGCTCGACAGGTGCCCGGAGGCAGCGTCGGCACCCAGTCCCTGGCCCGGCGGCTGGTCGCGTCCGCGATGCTGCTCGTCGGCTCGGCCGCCGTGGCGATGCCGGCGGCGTCGGGTGCCACCGGACCCGGTGCCGAACACACCGCGGTCGCCACGACGTACAACTCCTCG
>JALDXR010000087.1:0-9866 GCA_032154865.1 Nocardioidaceae bacterium | reverse complement strand
GCTCCCCCGTTCTTAAAAACGCGTGCCCGTGTTTTGTTGTCAGTCGAGGCGGATGGCGCCGTTGCGGATGCGGCGCGGGGTCGAGCGTGGTGACCATGGGTTGTTTTGTTTGGTGAGCAGTTGGTTGGTGATGGTGCGGTGGCATGGTCGGCAGAGGGGCTCGAGGTTGGCGGGGTCGAGGCGGCTGCCGCCTTCGGACAGTGGTTGTTTGTGGTGGACTTCGACGGCTCGGCGTCCGCAGTGGTGGGCGCATGCGGGGTGGGTGGCGAGGATGCGGCGGCGGGTGACCTGCCAGGCGTAGTCGTATGTGCGGCTACTGGGTCTGGGTTTCGCCATTGGCTACGACCTCGTCGTTGATCATCTTCTTGGTTTTGCCTGCGGCGCGGTAGCCGACGTATGCGCCGATGACGCCGATCATGCCGCCGCCCCAGCCAGTGAGGATCTGGGTGGCGTTCTCGCTGATCGGGACGCCGTTGGCGATGTCGTTGTAGAGGATCGCGAAGGTGATGCAGTTGAGGGCGGTGCTGATTCCGATGGCGAGCAGGATCGCGACGATGTCCATGCTGTCCTTGTCTCGCATCATGGTTCTCTGACCCGGACGAAGACGATGCCGGCGTCGCTGGTGGTTCGTGAGCGGCGCATGACCTGGCCGCCGTTGCTGTTGTTGCTGGTGCTGGTGTTCCCTTCGATGGCGTCGAACGTGTTTTTGCCGGTGACTTTCTCGACGATGCCGATGTGGTCGTAGATGGTGTCGCGTTGCCAGTCGTAGACGACGAGGTCGCCGGGGATGGGGTCGTCGGTTGTGGTGAGGCCGTTGCGTCCGGCGCGGGCGTCGGCGACGACGTATGGGCAGTACGCCCAGCGGGCGCCTTTCACGAACGACTTGGACGGGCCTGCTTGGAGGTAGGCCCAGGTGACGAACATGGCGCACCAGGGGTTTCCGTCCATGCCGTACCAGGCGCCGAACTTGGTCAGGTTGGATCCGGCTGGTGACTCGGCGTAGCCGAGCTGGCTGACCGCTTTGGCGAGTGCCTGTTCGCGGATGGTTTTGCTGGGTGGCGGGACGGGCTCGGCGCCTTTGAACAGCGCCCACGCCTGGTTGGTCAGGTCGACGCACTCGGCGTCGAATGCCTGCTCGCCGGCGTCAGGCAATCCCTCCGGGATCTTGACGCTGCGCGCCGTGTTGAACGATTTCTCGCCCCAGTATCCGGTCGCGTCGATGTGCTGCTGACGCTGGAACCCAGCGATCCCGGTTTCTTTCACGTTGCCGCTCTTGCCGTGGCTGAACTGGTTGGAGTAGGTGTCGTCGTAGGCCTGGTCGGGCCACCGTCCGACGCGCTGGCAGAACCGCTTGAGGGCGAGCACGTCGGGGCCGTCCACGCTCGGCCGCTTGCCTTGCTTCGCGCTGTCGGGCGGGTACAGGGGCCGTGGGAACCCGTCGACTTTGGCCATTGGCATGCCCGGGTAGGGGACTGTCCACCAGTCGGTTGCCACGGTGCCGCCTCCTCCGCTTGTTGTTGGCTGGGTTGGTCGTTCGATCGCTTGTCGGAGCTGGTCGAGCGCTGGGCTGCCGATGGACTGCTCGACGGTGTACGGGGTGACGCCGACACCGAGCTCGGCGGCCTGGGCGTTCTGCTGGGTGGCGTCGGGCCGGGCTCCTGCGGCGCCGGCATAGGTCTGGGCCAGTGGCCGGATCTGGGCGCGGGGCCACCCCCACGCTTCGGCGTGCCGGATGACGGTCGGGATGTCGTCGCCGCCCTCGGTCGCGGTGGGGAACGATTGCGGCATGAACACCGCGCCGGCGTCCCGCCAGCCGGTCATGTCGCTCGCGAACCTGGGTGTGGTGGTGAGGGCCAACGGGCCGTCCCAGTGCAATGCGTTGAGGTACCGGCCGGGCATCTTGAACCTGGGGTTGGTGCTGTCGCCGTGCGCGTCGTAGGGCTCTTCGATGTTCGCGACCAGGATCTGGATGCCGTGGTCGTACGTGGTGGTCGCGTGGTATTGCGCTTCGGCTTCGGGGTTTTCGCCGGTGCACCAGTGCCAGGCGGCGAGCTCGAACCTTTGGCGTGCTTGGTCGAGCCATTGCTGGGTGGGGCTTTGCTCGGACGGCTCGAGGCCGGAGCACAACTGGACGAACAGCCGGGTGATCCACGGTGGGAGGCCGGTGAGCGGGACGTTGCCGTACGTCCAGACGAACGCGCTGCCGGCCCAGTTCACGGTTGCGCCCTGAGCTGGTCGGCGGCCCGGTTGTGATCCCTCGCGCACGTTTTCAGCAGGCCGACGCCCTGTCTCAGCCAGGTGATGATCCGGTCGTCGTCGGCTTCGCATTCTTCGAGGACGATGAGTTGGGCGAGCGTGTTGATGATGACGTCGGCGCGGGCTTCGTAGGCGTCGGCGCGGGCTGTCCGCCAATCGGTCATGACGCCGTCCGAGGTGTCTGGTTTACTCGTTCGTCCGCGGACTGGGCGGTTCGGTTATGGCTGGCCAGCGCAAACGCGGAAGACCGCGCCAAGAGATTCGAGACGGACGCAAGTGGTGTTCCCACCACAAGGCGTGGGAACTGCTGGCCGAGTTCAGCCTCGAGCGATTTAGTCGGGATGGGTCGATCCCGATTTATTCGGCTCAGTGCAAGGTTGCGGAGGTAGCCATCCGTGATGGCCTCGCTGCGGCCGACCCTGCCCGCAGTTTCGTTGAGAGACGCGCCTCTGACCTCGTTGCCAATCTGCGGAAGGCTGGAGCAAGCGGCGTTGGCCGACAGTTCGTCATGGTCGAGCTGAACTACGAGGCGCTCGTCCCGCTTGTCGACGTATTCATCAGCCCGGTGGGCTTGTGCACGGCCTGCGCGCATCCGTTCACCATCACGCATCTTCAGCTCGACCACATCGAGCCTCCACGCTGGGAACTGGGAGTGATCGACTGGGAGCGCCTTCATGCTCGGAACATCCAGGTTCTGCATCCCGGTGAGAACGGCTCGAAGCACAACAAGCCGTTCGCTGTCTGGCTTGGCGATGACCAACGGAAATGGATGGCCGAACGCAAGTGGGCTCGCCGCGCTGGCGAGAAAGGGTGGCCGAGCCTCGAAGCGATGCGCCTGCCAGCTCCGGAGCCTGAACCGATCGTGGTGCTCGAAGAGCCTGGGCCGGCACAACTGAGCATCCTCGACTTGCTGGCGTAGCGTTCGTGTAGGTGGCGAGGTCGCGGTAGGACTGGTACCGCGACCCCTCGCCACCTCTTGACGAGACATGTCCCGTCAATCCTCACGGGTTTGCCTTCCGTTGCTCGGAGAGCGCCAACGTGGCGCGGAGCTGATCCTCGAGAGAGACATGGGCGCCCATCGCATCGAGTTGGGCGAGGGCTTCCTCATGGGAAAGGGTAAGGGAAAGGGCTTTCTTCTCTTTCTCTATCTCTCTCTCTATCTCTGTGCTAGCAGGCTGATAGCCGTCTGCTAGCACTTTGCTAGCAACAATGTCGATGAAACCCGCATGGTTAAGCGTTTCGAGTTGTTGCTTCGTGACTCTGAGGTTGAGTCGGCGTGAGAGCGAGCGCGTGTCGGCGTGGAGTTGACAGCGAGTCGAGGCGTACTCGAGCCACAGTCCGTGGAGGATCGCCCGCTGGTTGCCGGTGAGGTCCATGTAGGCGTCGTCGCGCATCAGCTCGAGGTAGTTCTTGATCCACGGCAGGTTCCGTTTCGTCGGGTCGTAGTGCTGGAACCGACGCCACCCGCGCATCGAAATCCAGTTCACCGGTCATCCCTCGAAGCGGTGAACTGCCATGAGCGTCCGTCGATCTCGGCGTGCGCGACCATCCTCGCGAACCCCTCGACCGCCTTGCTCTCAACATGCCTGACCTGCTCCGTCCACAGGTCCAGCGTTGTCGCGCCCGCGCACGCACGGATCAGCCTGCGCCGGCGCCGGTGGTCGGTCACGGCCCCGTCAAACCCCTCAACCGCTCGACGTGGATGCCGGCCTGCTCGATCACCCTGCGCGCGTTCTCCCGGGTCAACACCGCACCGCTGACCGTCCGGCCTTCCCTCTCGGCCCAGGCGGCCCAGTCCGTCGGTTCGAGGTTGGCTTCGTGTTCGAGCCCGGTCAGCTCGGCGAGCAGTTCTGCGATCCGGGTTCGCTGCGCGTCCGTGGCGGCCCGGTCGCCCGGAAGGTCGATCGTGAAGTCCTCGCCCTCGGCGGCGTACTGGGCCGACCACGCCTCCGCGGCTGCCACGTCGTCCACCACGTCGCCGTCCATGTCGTAGGGCTCGGACTCCCGGTCGAAGTCCTCGGGCACATAGACGCGGCCGCCGGTCACATCGGGGCAGAACCAGGCGACCCCGTTCGACATCGCCCTGGCGAACAGCATGTTCCTCGGTGCTTGCCGGTACTGCGGGTTCTTCTTGTCGTACCCGGCCAACACGGCGTCGTCCATCGAGAACTCGCTGTCGCCGATCGGCTCGCCACGTTCGAAATACCGGATCCGGCAGCGCTCGTTCGTGAGCTCGAGAACCCGGTAGTCGTACTTCCCCGACGACTTCACCAGGGGGGACAGGGCACCGGCGCCGAGCTCGGGGTTGCCCTGGATCATGTGAACCTGCCCCATCGCCACAAACGGGTTCAGGCTCAACGACCTCGCGACCTCCAACCTGACGTACGCCTGCGCGATCGATTTCGCGTCGCCCCAGTAGCCGGACTCCGCGTACGCCTTCGCTCTCCGCTGATCCAACGCGAACAGGGCTTCCTCATCAGCCACCGGCACCAGCTCCGTCATCACGCCTCCCTGATCCTGTGTTTCGGGCAGTACTCGTCCTCCGTCTGGTAGAGGCAGCGCGCATGGGCGCAGTACCGCTCCGGATGCCGCTCCTTCCGCCTCGCCGCCTCCACCTGGACGCCCGCATCGAACGTCTCCTCCCGAACCCCGTCGAGCGCGAGCTGCCCGGCGGGCTCGTCGACGGGCTCCCTGGGCTCCGGCCACTGCGGCCCCGACGGATCCCTGGGGGGCAAAGGCTCCGGGGGAGGATCCGCCAGCTCGGGGAATTCCCAGCGAGCCATCACAGGCCGCACATCCGCCGTGTGTTCGGCCACGGCGCGAAGCCACGGTCGAGGTATGCGCGGATCGCCACCGCGATCTGCACCGAGACGGGCCACCTGTCCGCCCAGCCGAACGCCTCCACATAGGGCCGCCCGTAGGCGAGCTGGAAGTCCCTGTCCATCTGGAGCCCGCCGAAGTACGGAGCGCCGGCGTCATCCCACCGGCCCTCGAACGAGTGGATGCACATGAACTGCTGCTCGAGGCGGTGCGGGTACGGCACCGCCCGGAGTGAGCGCCGGAGGGCGCGGACCGTTGCCGCCCGCGCCCGCGAGTCACGGCGCTCCGCCTTCCAGCGTCGGCGGAACTCGGTTATCCAGTAGGTGGCCGCACCTTCGCCGCCCGAAGGTGCGGCCTGATCGCGTGGGGCTCCGGCTTCCTGCGGCCAGGCGCCGGCTCCTATGGCGGCCCCACGCGACACCACCCCGACGGCGACGATCACGCCGACGGCGCACATCAGGGACACAGCGGCCCGGCGGCTCATGTGTCGCTCGGCGGGCATTGCTCCGGGTCACGGCAGTACCAGCCGCCGCCGCCGACGAGGACGGCCCGGTGGCGCTCGACGAGCTCGCCGCACTCGACGCACCTGACCATCGGGATCGTCCCGTGCCGCGTATGGAGCGGCGTGGGCTCGACGGCGGGCGGGTCAGGGGTCAGGCGCCGGAGCAGCCACAACAGCGCCAGGGCGATGAGGGTGGCGGCGGCGAGCAGAGCGGCTGCAAGCCAGTCCACCCGGTCACCCGGCCCGCCGACGCCAGAGGTTCAGCCAGAACGCGTGAACGCCGGCGAGCAGCATGTGCTGGTGCTCACGGATCAGCGCCACGTTCGGGCCGTCGACCTCACCGACCCAGACCGACGGCCGTTCGGTGCCGGGCATCCGACGAGCGAAGTATCGGTAGCCGGTCACCCTGCGTCCGGTGTTCGTACAGTGTTCGGTCTACTGAGGCACGGAACAGCGGTTCGAATCCGCTCGGCGCCTTTTTCCCTGCTCAGGCCGTTTTCTCTCCGGCATGTTTCCATATCGGTCAACTGTGGATAACCGTGTCGATCAGGCCCATGTCCAGTGCGACGTCGCGCATGTCGAGGTGCCCGTAGTTGTCCGCGGTTGTCTGGATCGAGTCGTGGCCGAGCACCAGCTGCAGCGTCTCCAGGCGGCCGCGGCGGCTGGGCTGGCCGCGCAGGAACCGCAGCGCGAACGTGTGCCGGGACATGTGCGGGTTGCGGTACCGGATGCCGGCGTCGTCGAGGCAGCGCACCCACCAGCGATGAAAGCTGCCGTCGCCGACCAGCCGGTCGCGGGCGACGATCGTGCCGCCGCCCGGCTTCGTGTACCAGAGATGGTCGGCCGGGTTCAGCCCCTCGAGCACCTGGAGCTCGGTGAGCTTGCGGGCGAGCGTCTGGGTGATCGGGACGAGCCGTTCCTTGTCGCCCTTCCCGTCCAGCTTGACCGTCCCGTACGGCGCGTCCACGTCTGCCTCTTGCCGCCAGTCCCTCAACCGCAGGTTGCGCGCCTCTTCCTTGCGAGCCCCGGTGCCGAACAGGACTTCCATCAGGGCTCCGTCGCGGATCGGCAGTTCGCACAGGGCGAGGATCTCGGCGCCGTTGAAGATGTCGAACGTCCGCTTCGGCGCCCGCTTGATCGGGCGGAGCGCGTCACAGGGGTTGAGGACGGCGCGGCGGGTGCCGACCGCCCACTTGAAGAACGACTTGTAGGCGGCCACCCGGACACGCCTGCTGGCCGGTCTGAACCGGTTGGTGACGTGCACCATCTGGCTGTCGCCGAAGTGCGGCGGCCCGGTCGGCTGCATGATCCCGAACGTGTCCGGCTCGAACGGCAGCCCGTGCAGGGGGAACATCAGCGCGCCGACGGACAGGTCGCGCTCGTACTGGTCGAGCGTCCTGGGGGCGCCGCCGCCCTGTTCCATCCAGGCCAGAAAGTCCACGATCGGGCGGCCCAGCCTGGTCTGCTGGTACCGCTTATCCAGCATGGGGTCGAACTCCCACACGGACGGCGTAGAGTGCTGCGCGCATCGGAATGTACCTCCGGTGCCGGCCCCGGGCGCTGTACGGCGCGCCGGGGCTTTTACGTTGTCAGCACTCATCATGCGGCATCGCGGAGGAAAGCGTCCAGCGCGCGGCGGTGTTTGGGGTGCGGCCACTTCCGGCCGGATTCCCAGTTCTGAAAGGTGCGGAGCGCGACGCCGAGCTCGCGGGCGGCCTCTTCTTGCGAGAGGTTGCGGCGCAGCCGGTGTTCCTTGATCCGGCGTGCCAGCTCGTCCCCCAGCCCTGCAACGCTCACCGGAGCGACCCCCTTGACATGCAACATTGTTGCGTTGAGGATGATCCGCAGGAAAGATGCAAGTTACGCGCACCTCGCAGCCGATGCAAGAATCTGCGGCGACATCTAGTCGCAATTTCCGTACGTTCATGCTCGTGCAGCAGCTCGCCGCGAAGGAGATTGGTGCACGGCTCAGACAGGCACGCAACGAGCGTGGTCTGACCCAGGACGAGCTGGCCGTGATGGGTTCGTTCTCGAAGCGCTCGCTCTCCGACTACGAGAACGGGATCACGGTTCCATACCGGCACCTGCGCGAGATGAGCCGCCTCTTGAAGAAACCTGAGGAATGGTTTCTGTACGGCGACGAACCAGGCCCAGCCGTCGAAGAGGATCGGCTGCGGCAGATCATCCGTGACGAGCTCGCCCCCGTACGAGCTGAACTCGACGACATACGGGCGCTGCTCGATGATGACCGCATGCCGCAAGCCGCATCCGCTTGAGATGCTGATCAGGTTGCGGAGCGTCACCATTCTCGCGCTGGTCGCGTCGTCCGTCACGGTCGCGATCGGCGCCGTGACGCTGACAGCGGCCTCGGCCACCCAGCTTCTGCTGCCGCGAAAACTCGCCCGGCCGGCCCGCAAAGCCGTGTTCGTGCTCGGCGGCGGCTGGCTCCTGGTCACGCTCGCGAGCGTGCTCTGGGACTGGCGCTCGACGCTCGCCGAGGCGGCTGGGTACGACATCGCTGCCGGCCCGCCGAACGACGCTCTTTGATCCCGTACTACTGCGCCCCGTACAGGGTGGCGCGTGACCCGGCCTTCCAGTTCACGTCGAGCGCCGTCCCGGCGAACAACTGGATCCGGTTGACCGCGGCGGTTGACGCCCACCGGCCGAAGTCGATGTCGATGCCGATCGCTGTGCCGGTGGGCACCCGGGTGCCGCCCGACGCGATGAAGTTCTTGTGGAACACGGTCTGGGCGTAGTTCGGAACGTCGATCCTTCCGCCGCCGGCGATGTTCGCAGCGGCTGTGTCTCCGACCGTGATCCCGGCCCGGGCTGCGGTCTGGCTGTCCAGGCCGGTGCCGGTCACGGTCGCGGCGGTGGCGGCGATCAGATGCGTGAAGTAGTTGCTGCCGGCGTCGCCGTTGAACCTGACCATCACGTACTCGAACGCGGTCGCGGTGACGGTACGCAACTGCCAGTCGATGAACAGGTGCTTGTACGTGGCCGGGATCGAGGTGAAGTCGATCGGGCCGGTCGCCACGAGCAGCTTGTCCTGGATCAACTGGACGGCGGCGGTAGGCGGTGTCGCCGTCTCGAGCGCGGTCACCCGGCTGTTCAGCGACGCGAGTGTGGTGTCCTGGGTGTCGTCACGGGTGTCGAACCCGTTCAACGCGGCCTCGGTCGCCTCGGCGAGCTCGCGCATGTCCAGGGGGACGTCGGCGGGGTCGGTCGCGAGCGGGTACGGAAGCAGGTAGTTCGGGGTGGTCGGCACGGCGGGCTCCTTCAGTCGACGGTTCCGATGGCGAGCAGGATCGAGTCGGTGGCGAGCAGGTACACGCAATCGCCGACGGTGGCCGCGTAACTCTTCAAATGGGGGACACGGACGACGGCGCCGCCGATGTTCACGTCCACGTGCCGGCCGCCCGCAATGACGGCAATGACCTGGCCGACCTGCAACCGCACACCCGTGGCGGCGGCGTCCTGCTGCCGGCGCAACACGGCGGTCAGGGTGCGGGTGAGCGGCGCCGGGGCGCTCACGCGGCCACCGGCAGCGACACAGACCGGGTCGCGAGCTGCACCGACGCGCTCGCTTCCAATCCGACGGTGAGGCTGTCGATCAGGTGGTCTTCGGTGCGCCCGTCGCCGAACACCACCCGGATCGTGTCCCCGGGTTCCAACGCCGGGTTCGGGACACTGGTCACGGCGAGCGAGCGGTGGAGTGCGAGGCGGCGCTCGAGCTCGGCGGCGGCCAATGCTTCCGCCTGCGCCAGCGTTTGGATGGCGGTGGACGCGACAACGACGGCGACCTTCCCGTACGGGCCACCCCACCGGGTCGGCGAGTCGGGGTCGGTGTCGGTCGCCAACGCGGTGACCGGCACCGCGTCAGCGGACGCCTGCCCGACCACCTGCACACCGTTCGCGGTCTGCGTCCTGTCCAGCGACTCGTCGGCGTCGACGAGGACACCTGTCAGGCCCGCGTCAACCGTCCACACCGGGGCGCCAGGGACGGCCTGCGGCTGAACGACCAGGTCACCCTGGGCGTCGAAGAACACCTCGGCGGCGATCGTGCTTGCCAGGTTCGAGATGGCCTCTTGCCGGCTGCCGGTATAGGTGGCGTCCACAATCGCCGGCTCACTCGCGGGGGTGGTGAGGACGTGGTAGTCGATCGTGCTGCCGAACACCTCGGTGACGAGGTGCACGATGGCGTCCGTGGCTTTCCCTGTCGGCGTGTACGGGACAAGGAGCGGCTCGTCGATCACCTGGGCCATCCGGTCGGACAACTCGAAAGTGG
>JALDXR010000560.1:0-2958 GCA_032154865.1 Nocardioidaceae bacterium | reverse complement strand
CCAGCCCTGGCCGCATAAACCGTGTCCGCCAAACGGGGGCAACCCCACGGCGGCGGGCCATCTGGGGCGGATCGGCGGGCCATCTGGGGCGGATCGCCGGGCCATCTGGGGCGGATCGGCGTCAGAGCAGGTCCTTGAGCTCTTTGGGGAGCTCGAAGGGGGCGGCGTCGGACTCCGGTGGCGTCTCGCCGGCCCGGCGGGCCGCGGCGGCGCGCTCCTGGGCGGCTCGCTTGGCCGGATTGCCGGAGCCGCGCTTGGACCGGGCCTTCTTGTTCTTCGGCGCCTGTCGGGCCCGGGCTCGCTTGCCCGGCATGCCGGGCATCCCTGGACCGCCCGGCATCCCTGGCATCCCCGGCATGCCACCGCCGCTGGCCATCTGGGTCATCATCTTGCGGGCCTCGAAGAACCGGTCGACCAGGCCGTTGACCTCGGCCACCGTGGTTCCCGATCCACCGGCGATCCGGGCCCGTCGCGAGCCGTCGATGATCTTCGGCTCGGATCGCTCCCCCGGCGTCATCGACAAGATGATGGCCTGGATCCGGTCGATCTCCTTGTCGTCGATCTCGGCGATCTGGTCCTTGATCTGGCCCATCCCGGGGAGCATCCCGAAGATCTTCGACAGCGAACCCATCTTGCGTACCGCCTGCATCTGCTGCAGGAAGTCGTCGAGGGTGAACTCGCCGCCGGTGCCTTGGAGCTTCGCGGCGGCCTCCGCGGCCTGCTCGGCGTCGAACGCCTTCTCGGCCTGCTCGATCAGCGTGAGCATGTCGCCCATGCCGAGGATCCGCGACGCCATCCGGTCGGGATGGAAGACGTCGAAGTCGGTGATCTTCTCGCCGTTGGACGCGAACATCACCTGGCGTCCGGTGACCTGCGCGACCGACAAGGCGGCGCCACCACGAGCGTCACCGTCGAGCTTGGTCAGCGCCACGCCGGTGAATCCGACGCCGTCGAGGAACGACTGTGCGGTGTTGACGGCGTCCTGGCCGACCATCGCGTCGACGACGAACAGCGTCTCGTCGGGGTCGACGGCGTCGCGGATGTCCGCCGCCTGCTGCATCATCTCGGCATCGACGCCGAGACGGCCGGCGGTGTCGATCAGCACGACGTCGTGGAGGGTACGCCGGGACTCCTCGATCGAGTCGCGCGCGACAGCGACGGGATCGCCGACGCCGTTGCCCGGCTGCGGCGCGTAGACGGTGACCCCGGCCTGCTCACCGACGACCTGGAGCTGGTTGACGGCGTTGGGCCGCTGCAGGTCGGCGGCCACGAGCATCGGGCTACGGCCCTGCTCCTTGAGCCAGCGACCGAGCTTGGCCGCCAACGTCGTCTTGCCCGCACCCTGCAGGCCGGCCAGCATGATCACGGTCGGCGGCTTCTTGGCGAACGTGAGCTCTCGGGTCTCGCCGCCGAGAACCGTGACGAGTTCCTCGTCGACGATCTTGATGACCTGCTGCGCCGGATTGAGTGCCTGGCTGACCTCGGCACCGCGCGCCCGCTCGCGTACGGCGTCGATGAACGCCTTGACCACCGGCAGGGCGACGTCCGCTTCGAGCAGCGCGATCCGGATCTCCCGGGTCGTCGCCTCGATGTCGGACTCGGACAGCCTGCCCTTGCCGCGCAGGTTCTTGAAGGTCGCGGCGAGGCGGTCTTGCAGGGTGTCGAACACAGTCAGGAAACCTCGACGTACTCGGAGGACGTGATCTGTCCAGCCTAAGGGTGCACCTCAAAGACCGACCGTACCCCCGGCGATTCGAGGGTACGGACGGTCTGTCAGCCGAGCGACGCGCGGACCGCGGTGATCGTGTCGCGCCGGGCGGACTCCGACAGCGGCCGGCCCGACGAGTCGACCAGATAGAACACGTCGACCGCCTGCGGGCCGAGCGTGTCGACATGGGCGGACCGGATGCCGACGCCGACGGCGGTCAGAGCGCGACAGGCCCGCCACAGCAGCCCACGGCGATCCTGCGCCCGGACCTCGAGCACGGTCGCCGTCGACGATGCCGGGTCCACTGCCACGACCCGTGGCGGATCGACGTCGTCCGACACCGGCGGCAGGTGCCTTTCCAGGTCCACGTCATGGTCGATCACCCGGCGCACCCGCTGGGCGAGACTCGCCGGGTCGACCGGCGGCGATCCGAGGTCCCATTCCGAACCTGCGCGTCCGTCGACGGTGTTCGCCCGGCAGCCACGGATGACGAGACCGGCCCAGGCCAACGCGCCCGCGACGTCGGCGAGCAGTCCGATCCGATCCGTACCGACGACGGTGACGCGGCAGCCGTCCTCGGTCTCTGCCACTCCGACCCGGAGCGGATGTCCGGCGACCCGGTGACCTTCGGCGGGGGAACGTACCGACGTCGGGGTGGACGATGACCGCTCCGAGGCCGCGGACGTCGGCGGCGGCTCCGTCCAGCCCGCCGTTACCCCCACGTCCCGCAGCCGCGCCTCGCAGTGCGTCACCAGGCGACCGATCAATCCGGCCCGCCAGGTGCTCCATGCGGCCGGCGCGGTCGCCCGCGCGTCCGCCTCGGTCAACGCGGCCAAGAGCTCGAGCGTGGACAGGTCGCCGACCTTCGCGACGACCGACGCCACGGTCGCCGGATCCTCGAGATCGCGGCGGGTGGCCACCTCGGGTAGCAGGAGGTGCCAACGGACCAGGTTCGTGATCCGGTCGACGTCAGCAGCGTCGAAACCCATCCGGGTCGCGATCGTGCGGGCGATCCGCGATCCGACGACGCAATGGTCGCCCGGCTCGCCCTTGCCGATGTCGTGCAGCAGTGTCGCGACGACGAGCAGGTCGGGACGCTGCACCTGACGGAGCCGGGTGGCTGCCTCGACGCAAGCCTGGACGCTGTGCCAGTCGACGGTGTAGCGGTGGATCGCCGCCTCGGACGGCAGGTGGCGCACCCGATCCCACTCGGGGAGCCAGCGATGCACGACGCCGGCCTGGTCCAGCTC
>JALDXR010000559.1:0-2965 GCA_032154865.1 Nocardioidaceae bacterium | reverse complement strand
GCCCGGTGCTGTACCGCACACAGACACCGGGCCGCCCCCGAGCTTAGTCCGCTCCAGTCGGATTCAGAGAATCGGCGAGAAGGGCTCGGTGCCCGCCTCGAGCTGCACGCCGGACAGACCGGAGTGCCGGTTGGCGTAGGCCAGCTCGTTGGCCAGGTCACCGATGCCGTTCGATCCGACGAGCGGTGCGATCTGCACGGTGGACAGCGTGCCGAGGGCCCGGCCATTGGCGTTCATGAAGCCGCTGCCGGAGTCGCCCGGGATGCCCGGGGTCACCGTGTAGACGTCGTGCGACCAGCCACCACCGGCCGACCCGAGGGACAGGCCGGTCTTGGGCGACAGCGCCTCGACGCCGGCGCGCAGCGACGAGTTGCCGTAGGAGTAGACGCGGTCACCGGCGGCAGTGCCGTTGGTGTCGAGGCCGACCGGCCCGCCCCAGAACGGGACCGACGGGTTGACGTCGTCGACGAAGGCGTTGTCGACCTTGACGAAGGCGAGATCGTTGAACGCGCACGTGTTGGCGTTGCGCTCGTTGGTGCGCTGCATCGTGAGCCATGAGGAGTACGCCAGGGTGCCGGTGCCGACCTGAGTGCCCTCGTCGAGCAGGCTGCCACCGGTGTTGAAGGTGACGCGGGTGCCGAGCGGCAACGAGCCGGAGTCGCAGCCATCGGTCTCGGTCGCACCGCCGGTGCCGGCGCAGTGCGCGGCGTATCCGACGTAGACCGTGCCGGCCGCGTCGGTGTACACGAAGTTGGCCGTGCATTGGGCGCCCTCGGTGTACATCTGGATGCCCGGGTGGATCGCCGCGGAGTCGGCGGGCGCCCAGGTCGGGGCGGCATTGGCGCCGGTCGAGGTGGTGGCGGCGTAGCCCGTCGCGGCGACCATCGCGGTCGCGATCGCGAGCAGACCCCTAGCGGATGACATCGGACGCATGTCGGATCTCTCCCTCTGGTCAGGTCATGGGGCCTAACGACTGACCAGACAACGAGTTATGCCGCACGCATGGCGGCTGGGCCGCTGGCCGCTGTTCATGCCGTACGTCCGGGAATGTCTAGGCGTCGCTCGGGTACGCATGCACGCCGACGACCTCGAACCACGGCGGCTCGTCCAGCGGGTTCCGGGCGATGGTCATGCCGAGCCGCTCCATCATGGCGATGGACCGGGCGTTGTCGTACGACGTCGTCGCGATGATCCGGTCGAGTCGAAGCGCGTCGCCGGCCCACCGGATCAGCGCTCGGACCGCCTCGGTGGCGTAGCCCCGGCCGCGATGGTCCGGCCCGAGCTCGTAGAAGAGCCCGACCTCCGGCGTCCATCGGGCGTGTTCGCCGCTCTGCAGTTGGGCGAACGGCGCCAGGCAGGGCACGAGTCCGCAGGCGCCGATCAGAGTGCCGTCAGAGCGCAGTGCGATGGCGCGATCACCGTACGGCGGCTGGTGGAGCGCCTCGAGCTGGACGTAGTTGTCGATCGTCCAGCGCAGCCAGTCACGTCGCTCGTCGGCGGTGACCGGATCGCCCACGGCGCCGAGGATCGCCGCGCAGGCGTCGAGGTCGTCGAGTGTGAACGGCCGGATCACCAGCCGGTCGGTCGTAAGCGTGGGCAGCCGCATCGCTCACGAATCTTGCGGGCTCCGGGTAGCGATGGCAACCCCCATCCCGCAAGTTCGGTCGGACCGGCTCGGCGCTAAACGCGATGACGAGGTGCCGCGGACCGGTCATCATGGCGAGCGTGAAGCTACAGCCGTTCGAACCCGGCCTCGCCGAGCAGATCGCGACCTGGACCACCAGCGCCGACGAGGTCAACGCCTGGTCGTCCCGCTTCGACGACCAGGTGCCGCCCGAGGTCATCGTGGGCTGGTCCCGCGCGGACGACATCGAGGCGTATGTCGGGGTCGTCGACGCCACGGTCATCGCGTACGGCGAGCTGTGGCTGGATCCCGACGAGGGTGAGGTCGAGCTGGCCCGGCTGCTCCTCGAACCGAGCCGACGCGGCCAGGGGCTCGGCAAGGAGCTCACCAGGTTGCTGGTCGCACGGGCCCGGCAGGCCCATCCCGAGCTGCCACACGTCATCCTGCGGGTGCGTCCGGACAACACGGTCGCGCGGCACGCGTACGTGAGAGCAGGCTTCGTCGAGCTGGACGCGGCCGAGGCGAAGGTCTGGAACGAGGGACAGCCCGCCGAGTACGTGTGGATGCGGCTGCCCTGACGTCCGCACAAGCGAATTCGACATCGCGGGGGCCATGACCACCGCGATGTCGATTCTCCCGTCGAGGCTAGGACGCCGGCGGCTGCCACGCGGCCCGGCGCATGTCGATGCGCAGGTCGCCGACGATGCGTTCGCGGACCAGGGGCGTCCCCTCGGCGAGGTAGCGCTCCCGCGCCTGACGCCGATGCGAGTCGGGCAGCGTGCCGTCGGCGCGGACGACCCGCCACCACGGCACACCGCCGCCGTACTCGGACATCACCTTGCCGACCTGCCTCGGACCGCCGGCGCCGACGATCTCGGCGATGGCGCCGTAGGCCATGACGCGACCGACCGGGATGGACTCGACGACGCGGAGGACCGACTCGACGTACGCCTCCCGATAGAGCGACACCGCGTCGGCCGCCCTCCGCGGAAACGACTCAGTACGCGGGCTGCGACGGATCGACCTGGTTGACCCATGCCGACACGCCGCCACCGACGTGGACCGCGTCGGCGAAGCCGGCTCCCTTGGCGATCGCGAGCACCTCTGCCGAGCGACCTCCCACCTTGCAGTAGAAGACCGACGGCTTGTCGCTCGGCAGTTTGGCCAGGGCCTCGCCGGTCTGGAAGTCGCCCTTGGGGATCAGGATCGAACCGGGGATCTCGTTGATCTCGCGCTCGTTGGGCTCGCGCACGTCGATCAGCTCGAAGTCGCGCGACCCCTCGGCACGCTCCTTGAGCCACTCCTCGAGCTGCAGCACCGAGATCGTCGAGTCGACGACCG
>JALDXR010000558.1:0-2969 GCA_032154865.1 Nocardioidaceae bacterium | reverse complement strand
GGGCGAAGCTCGGCAGGCTGCAGATAGGACACCCGGACCCGGTCGATGCTGTCGACGGCGGCGAGATCGGGAAGCAGGTTCTCGAGGAGTCGCGGGTCGCCGAGGTCCTTGCCGTACGAGGTGGAGTTCTCGCTCACGCAGAACAGCTCGCGGACGCCCTGGGTGGCCAGCCATCGCGCGTCGGCCAGCACGTCGGTCGGTCGCCGCGACACGAAGGCACCGCGAAACGACGGGATGGCGCAGAAGCTGCACCGGCGATCGCAGCCCGAGGCGAGCTTGAGCGGCGCCATCGGTCCGGAGTCGAGCCGACGACGCACCACCCGCGGGCCACTGGCCGGAGCGATGCCCTCGGGCAGGTCGGGTTCGGCGAGCGCGTGACCCGGCACGACGACGGCGTCCGCCGTGCGCTCGACCGGCGTCACTGGCAGCAGCTTGCGCCGATCCGACGGCACATGCGGCACGTGCGGAGTGCCGGCCAGCACCGAACGCAGCCGCTCGGCGATGTCGGGGTAGTCGTCGAACCCGAGTACGGCGTCGGCCTCCGGCATCGCCTCGGCCAGCTCCCCGCCGTACCGCTCGGCGAGGCATCCGACCGCGACGACGGCCTGGGTGCGGCCTTCGTCCTTGAGGTCGGTGGCGGCGAGGACGGTGTCGATCGAGTCCTTCTTCGCCTGCTCGACGAAGCCGCAGGTGTTGACCAGGACGGTCTCGGCGTCGCCGGGCTCCTCGACGAGGGTGAATCCCGCCGTCTCGAGCCGAGCGGCCAGCTCCTCGGAGTCGACGTCGTTGCGCGCGCAGCCCAGGGTGACCAGCGCGACGCTCGACGGGTGATGGGACGGTTGCTCAGTCATGGCGGATCCGAGTCAGTCTATGCGCCGCGCCATCAGAAGTTGTCAGCGGCGACCGACCGTGACCCGGCTCCGCTCGCCGGACTCGCCGATGCGTCCCTTCGAGTCGCCGTTGAGCCGCATCCGTACTGCCCCGCCGTCATTGGCGATCACCGTGATCGGGCCGGCGATCGTCAGATCCTGCGATTCGCCACCCCGCAGGCGACCCCTCCAGACCGGATTGCGGTCGGAGTTCTTCACCTCGACGCGAGTGCCGTCGCCTACGCCACGCAAGGTGAGCTCGTTCATCGACGGCCCGGCCAGACCGGTCAGCCGCTCGTTGTCGGCCTGGGCTGGCGCCTCGGACACCGACGACTGCTGCTGCTCCTGGGCACCGGATCCCGACTCGCTGTCGCCGGCGACCACCTTGACGACTGTCCAGACGATGGCCAGCAGCATCACAGCGACCACCAGAGCCACCCAGTTGGCGCCTCGGCCGATCGAGCGGAACGTCGGTCGCGGACCCGTGGCGAGTTCGGCCTCGAACACCTCGCGTGCCTCGATCGGGGCATGCGCGTAACGCCGATCGAACGTCTCCAGGATCGGTCCCGGCTCGACGCCGAGCACCCGGCACAGCGAACGCAGATGGCCTCGGGCGTAGAAATCCCCCCCGCACGGCCCGAAGTCGTCGTTCTCGATCGACTCGATGACATGCGGCCGGATCCGGGTCCGCTCCCCCAACTCGTCCACACTCAGCCGGGCCCGGAACCGGGCGGCCGACAGCAGCGGTCCGATCGACGCGCCGGCCTCGGCCTGGATCGTCGGCGCCCGCCCGACCGCGGGCTCCTCGGCGATCTCGTCGGTGATCGGCTCGATGTCGGCGGTGTCGTGCTCGCGGTCGTCGAGCGAACGCGGCTCGGCACCCTCGCCGTCCGGGAGCTTGCCTACTGGGCCCGACTCGGTACGCGTGACCTCCGCTCGCACGGCGCGCCGTGGGCCGGTGTCTTCGGCCGGCGTCACGTCCCGCGCCTCGGGCTTGTCGTCGGCTTCGTCATCAGCCTCGACCTCGTCGTCGGAGGTCTTGTCCCGTGCCTCGGGCTCCTCACCAGACTCGTCGTTGGCCTCGTCGTCGGGCGGCGCGGGCTCGTCGTTCGGCAGCGACCGGTCCGACGGTGCGACGCCCCGGCAGATCGACGTCCGCGAACCCGCCAGGTCGCGAAGCGCCACCACGATGTCGTCGGCCGAGGTGCGCGCCGAGGTGCCGCAGCCGACCTCGATCGGCTCGTCGTCGTCGCGCAGCAGCCGTACCACCGTCGACCCGAGCGGCCCGTGCATCGACGCGACCTCGACGCGATCGATGTCGACCCAGGGCAAGCCGATCCACTGCCGCCGGCGCCGGACGCGTACGCCGTGCTCGTCGGCGACCAGACGCGGCAACGAGGCCTCTCGCCGACCCAGCAGGTGCAGGACGGCGATGCCGACGAGCAGCGCC
Organism: Nocardioidaceae bacterium; assembly: GCA_032154865.1. Classification (GTDB taxonomy): domain Bacteria; phylum Actinomycetota; class Actinomycetes; order Propionibacteriales; family Nocardioidaceae; genus DATFRX01. Next base: position 650 of record JALDXR010000558.1, on the reverse strand, counting down.
ACCATCGCCCACAGGATCACCGAACCACCGTCGACCGCACGCCAGAGGTACGCCAGCGCCGTGACTCCCGCGACGGCACTGACGACGATGTGGATCCCGGGCCTGCCCCGTACTTCGAACGACGGCGCCGGATCGGGATCGCGACTCAACTGGCTGAGGTCGAACGGTGACCGCAGCGTCTTCGGCATGGCGCCTCCTCCCTCATGGTGCACCACTTTGCAAGGTCGCCAGAACCTCGTCGAGATCGTCCGGCTTGATCAGCACGTCGCGAGCCTTCGACCCCTCGCTCGGTCCCACCACCCCGCGCGACTCGAGGATGTCCATCAGCCGACCGGCCTTGGCGAAGCCCACCCGCAACTTGCGCTGCAGCATCGACGTCGACCCGAACTGCGTCGACACGACGAGCTCGACGGCCTGCAGCACCAGGTCGAGGTCATCGCCGATGTCGTCGTCGAGCTCCCGCTTCGACTCCTTCGGCGCGGTGACGTCCTCGCGGTAGGTCGGCTGCAACTGGTCCTTGCAGTGCTTGACGATGCCCTTGATCTCGGGCTCGGTGATCCAGGCACCCTGCATCCGCATCGGCTTGCTGGCGCCCATCGGCAGGAACAGACCGTCGCCCTGGCCGACCAGCTTCTCCGCACCCGGCTGGT
>JALDXR010000557.1:0-2973 GCA_032154865.1 Nocardioidaceae bacterium | reverse complement strand
ATGACTCGCGCAGCGGATGCCGATCCCCGAGCTCGCGGAGCAGGGACAGCTGGGCGGTGGGGCGTCCGCCGGCGAGCTCGAAGTCGGCGAGGCGTTCGGCGGCCAGCAGGCGGCTTTCGACCAGACCGGGACGGTGGGCTCGCTCCAGAACCGGGGCATCGACATCGGTGAAGGGATCGCCGCGCCACAGCGCGAGGGCATCGGTCAGGAGAGTGGACGTCCGGCCCGGGGTTCGCAACGCCGTGGAGACCAGCCGAGTGAACCGGGTCGCGTCGACGTCGGACGGCTCGATGTCGAGCCGCCAGCCTCCGGTGTCAGACCGGACCACGTCGTCTCCGAGAGCGGCCTGAAGGCGCCGCACCTCGGTCTCGACGTCAGCACGGGGTTCGGCGGGACCGGTAGCGGTCAGCTCCGCCAGCAGGCTGGGCGAGACCGGATGCGGTGCGGCGAGCGCCAGCGCGGCCAGCGCAGCACGCTGTGGGCCGGACGGCAGGTCGACGGTGCGTCCGTCGAGCCCGACGTCGAATCGACCCAGCAAGCCGACCGCGAGTGTGGCCATCGGCCCCTCCCGAGAGTCGTCAGCCTCGGGTCCGCGGCGAAATCTAGCCGACCAGATCGACTCCGGCCAGCCCAAAGCAGGCATAGCCGACATGACAGCGGCATCGTCGATGTGTCCGTACCGCCTGCTGCCGGACAATGCGCTGCTGCCACAGCGGTCGCGAGCGAGGTCGGGTAGGTGCCGCCCGGGCCGGTGGGGCAGGATGGGTTGGTCGCCGACCGGTCGGTGACCGACCAGGACTGTGCTGACCTCGAGGGAGTGCCGATGGCAGACCCGCCGCAACGGCTCGCCCCGGAGACCGCCCAGCGACTCGCCGAACGACTCGCCGGTCGCAAGCTGCTGCTGACGGGCGTCACCGGCTTCGTCGGTGAGGCCCTGCTGCATCGGCTGCTCACCCAGGTTCCGGACGTCACGATCACGGTCCTGGTGCGGCCGAAGGGATCGGCCACCGGCGTGGATCGCATCAAGGCGACTCTCGGCAAGCCGATCTTCGCCGACGTCGTCAAGGAGGCCGACGGCGTCGAGGCGATCGTCGAGGCGCGGGTACGGGTCCTCGAAGGCGATCTCGCCAACGTGCCCGAGTTGCCCGACGACATCGACGCGGTCGTCCACTGCGCCGGCGACGTGTCGTTCGACCCGCCGGTCGACGAGGCGTTCGCGACCAACGTCGTCGGCACCCGGACCCTGCTGGATCGGGTCGGGGCGATCGACGGCGACGTCCACTACGTCCACGTCTCGACCGCGTACGTCGCCGGCCGGAGGCGAGGCACGATCCCCGAGGGCCCGGTCGACCACACCGCCGACGTCGACGCCGAGCTGGCCTGGGGCGTCGGCCAGCGGGCCGCGATCGAGGAGCGCTCCCGTACCCCCCGCGTCCTGGCCGATCTGCGGGCCACCGCCGAGCGTGAGCACCGGCGGGCCGGGCTGCTGACCGCGGCCGGCGCCGCCGAGCAGATGCGACAGGAGTGGGTGCGCGACCAGCTGATCCGGGCCGGTGCTGAGCGGGCCCGCAGCCTCGGCTGGACCGACTGCTACACGTTCACCAAGGCGATGGGGGAGCGGGTCGTCGAGGCGTACGCCGCGACCCACCCCGTCACGGTGGTGCGGCCCAGCATCATCGAGTCGGCGCTCGAGACGCCCAACGCCGGGTGGATCGAGGGCTTCAAGATGGCCGAGCCGCTGATCCTGGCGTACGGCCGGGGCGAGCTGCCGGAGTTTCCTGCCTCGGCCGACTCGATCGTCGACATCGTGCCGGTCGACCATGTCGTGGCGGCGATCGTCGCGGTTCTCGCCGAGCCCCCGCCGGCCGGCAGCCCGCGGTGGTATCACGTGTCGTCCGGCGCCCGTAACCCGTTGCCCTTCCGGCGGCTCTACGCCATCGTGCGCAGCTACTTCGACAAGCATCCCTTCGAGGTGGGTGATCGCGGCGCGGCGCGGCTGCCGGAGTGGCGGTTCCCCGGCGCCCAGACCGTCGAACGGTTACTCGTCACCAGCGAGCGGGCCCACAAGTTCGCCGACTACGTCGTGACCCGGGCGCCGCGGGGGGACCGGACCCGCGAGCTGGCCCGCAAGCTCGACCGGCAGCGCCGCCGCCTCGACTTCCTGCGGCGCTATATCGACCTCTACCGTGAGTACGCCCAGGCCGAGCTGCACTTCTCCGACACCCAGACGATGGCGCTCTACACGTCGCTGCATCCGGACGACCGCGCGGAGTTCTGCTTCGACACGTCGGTCATCGACTGGGAGTACTACCTCGGCGAGGTGCACTGTCCCGCCGTCACCGAGCCGCTGCGCCGGTTCGACGAGATCCGCCGCAAGCGCAAGGGCTCCTCGACGGCGATGCCGCGCCGGATCGAGCCGGACGAGGTCGCGGTCGCCGTGTTCGACATGGACGGCACCCTGCTCTCGTCCAACGTGATCGAGACGTATCTCTGGATGCGGCTGCAGGAGATGGCCCCGCCCGACCGGCTCGCCGAGCTGGGACGGATGGCGGCCCGGCTGCCCGGCCTGCTCCATGCCGAGCGGCACGAACGCAGCGGTTTCCTCCGGGCGGTCTATCGGGAGTACGAAGGCGCCCGGCTCGACGAGCTCAACGCGCTCGCCGACGAGCTGCTCGCCTCGCACGTGCTCGAGCGGTTGTCGGCCGACGCCGTACGCCGGGTCCGCGAGCATCGGGCAGTCGGTCAGCGCACCGTGCTCATCACCGGCGCGATCCGGCCGCTGACCAGGCCGCTGGAGCCGCTGTTCGACCACATCGAGGCCGCCGACCTCGCCGTCGACGAGCGCGGGGTGTGCACCGGGCACCTCCAGGCGCCGCCACTGGTCGGCGAGTCGCGGGCGGCCTGGCTGCGCCACTGGGCCGGCGAGAACGGCGCCGATCTCCTCCGGTCGTACGCCTATGCCGACTCACACTC
>JALDXR010000556.1:0-2982 GCA_032154865.1 Nocardioidaceae bacterium | reverse complement strand
ACTCGAACGTGAGGTGGCGCTGGCGTTCTTCATCCCCGCGGTCGTCTACATCGCCGACGCGGTGGGGACCCAGACCGAAGCACTGGTGATCCGAGCGCTCGCGGTCGACGTTCCGGTACGACGCCTGGTCCGGCGAGAGGCGATCACGGGTCTGTACATCGGCGTCGCGCTCGCGGTCGCGATCTTCCCGTACTCGCTCCTCTACGGAGATGCGTCGATCGCCGGCACCGTCGCACTGGCGATGCTGGCGGCAAGTTCGGTCGCCACGGTGTTGGCGATGGTCCTGCCTTGGCTGCTCAACCGGCTGGGTAGTGACCCGGCGTTCGGATCTGGACCGGTGGCGACGATCGTGCAGGACCTGGTCTCCATCGTGCTGTACTTCGTCATCGCCACTGCGCTCGTCGCCTGACCGCGAATGCGACGTGGCGCTAGGAAGCCTCGATCCGCCGGCCCGTGACGCGGCGTGGCCGGACCCGCACGACGAGGTTCCGCACCCCGCCGACCCACGGCTCGAGGTTCGCTGACCCCAGGGCCGCTGCCGCTTCGTCCGGATCCTCGACCCGCTCCATCGCGCCGACGAGCAGAACACTCCACCCCTCGCGCATTTCCTCGTCGAGACGGTCGACCTCGAACGCGATCTCGGACGCCGGACCGATCCGTCCGATCAGGCCGTAGGCGGTGGTACGGAACACGACGGTCTCGTTGTCGACGATGAAATTGACCGGGAGGATCACCGGACCGTCGTCGGTGGTGGTCGCGATCCGGCCGACCCCACCGGTCGCGATGAGACTCCAGCACTCCTGGGGAGTGAGCTCGCGCAGCCTGGGACGCCTGCTTGTCATATGGATCTCCTCTGTCTTAAGCAGTGTCAGACGAACGGTGGCGGTATTGCTACCGCCACCGCTCGCCGTTGGTGACTGTCGGCAATGCCGGTCGGGTCAGCTCAGGACGGCCTGCCAGCGGCGGACGACTGGAAGCCGAGCCCACTCGCGCCCGAAGCCCCAGGTGTAGCCGGCGTGGGTGAGCGCCAGGACGACGAGCGTGATGGCGCCGAGCAGGTGCTCGTCCAGGACCGGGTTGTTGAGCGGCGGCATGACGACGCTCCACATCATCAGGTAGAGCAGCCCGCCGGCGACGGCGGCGATCCGCATGCCGACGCCGAACGTCAGGGCCAGTCCGACGCCGAGCAGCCCCACCATGAACAGGGGCGCGACCCACCAGTCGCCGGCGATGCCGTGGTAGAAGCCTTCGAACCAGCCGTCGGGCGCGCCCATCAGGTAGCCCTCGGTCTGGTCAGTACCGTCGATCCAGGCCTGACCGTTCGGCGTCGCGTACCCCAGGCCGAACAGCTTGTCGAAGAAGGCCCAGAGGAACGTGAGGCCGTAGCCGATGCGCAGCACCGCCAGTGCGTAACGAGCGGCGCGGCTTTCACGCACGTGTGGTGCCTCCACGCGTCCGGAGTCGGGCTCGATCTGCACGGGGATCTGCTCGGGATAATGCTCGGTGGTCTGCATGACGAACCTCCTCTAACTGGGTTTGACGACTGCTTTGCTGTTGTGAGGTATCTGATGTGGCTAGCGGACGATGACGACGGTGCAGCGCGCCCGGTGGAGGACGCCCTGGCTCACCGAGCCGAGTAGCAGGCCCGTGAAGGCGCCGCGGCCGCGCGAGCCGACGACGACCATCGCGGCGTGGTCGGAAGCGTCGGTGAGGACCCGCACCGGATGAACCGGTACCGCCGACAGCTGGACCTTGACCTCGGGGTACTTCTCGCACCACTCGCGCATCGCGTCCTGCAGCGCTGCGCGTTCGGATGCGAGGTGTTCGGGGATCTCCGGGCCCAACGGCATGTACGGGCCGACGATTGCGTTGGCGTTGTACCGCCAGCCGTGGATGACCGTCAGAGGTGCCTTGGTGTCGTACGCCGTCTCGAACGCGAATGCCACCGCCTGCCGGCTCCCTGGCGAGTCGTCGAAACCGACCACGATGCGCCGGGCGTTCGGGTCATGGGTCTCGCGGACGACCACCACCGGGCATTCGGCGTGCCGCGCCAGATGCTGGCTCACCGATCCGCTCAGAGCGCCGTCGAGGACGCTGTGGCCGTGCGCCCCGAGCACGATGAGTTGGGCGTCCGATGCGAGGCGTAGCAGCGCGTGCGTCGCCGGCTCGGAGCGCGGTTTCATGACGGTCACCGGCAGGTCGGAGTCGCCGACGGCACGGAGCTGCTCCAGCGCCCGCTGACGTGCCTCGTCGACCCGATCAGGCAGCCAATCCGGATCGGCCACGTCCTCGACGACAGCGACGAGCCGAATCGGGCAGTGGCGCAGGTGCGCCGTCGAGACCGCCCAGTCGACCGCGCGGTCGCTATCTGCTGAACCGTCGTATCCGACAACGATGGGGTTCACGAGTTCTCTCATACTTCAACGATCGATCGGCCGCGATCAGCGAGGCAGAGGCGCGCGCCCTGACCATGCCGGCGATCGGCAGTGTCCGAAGGCTTCCGGGCATCAGCACATCGGCTCGCGGCACGGGACGAAAGTCCCTGACGACCGACTCGACGATGGAGTCGTACGCCTGTACCAGCGGTGCCGGAGCCGAGGTTCGCTGAAGTCAAGGACAGTCATCGATGCGCGGAGCCGAGGAGGTCGCGAGCGATGAGAGCCATGACGTTCGACGGGCCGGGTCGCAAGAGCTGGACGACCGTGCCCGATCCCAAGATCCAGGATCCCCGGGACGCGATCGTCCGCATCGACGCGGTCACGATCTGCGGGACGGACCTGCACATCCTCAAGGGAGACGTGCCCGAGGTGAGCCCCGGCCGAGTGCTCGGTCACGAAGCGATCGGCACAGTCGTCGAGATCGGGTCCTCGGTCTCAGAGGTCTCGGTCGACGATCGGGTGCTCGTCTCGTGCATCTCTGGCTGTGGAAGCTGCGCCTACTGCCGGCGTGCGATGTACGGCCAGTGCCGGCGTGGCGGTGGCT
>JALDXR010000555.1:0-2982 GCA_032154865.1 Nocardioidaceae bacterium | reverse complement strand
CGAGCAGCGCCAGGATGATGTGCTCGGTCCCGATGTAGTTGTGGCCGAGCTTGAGAGCCTCGCGCAGGGTCAACTCGAGTACGCGCTTGGCCGGCGCCGCGAACGGGATGTGGCCCGCGGGAGCGGCGTCGCCGGTGCTGATCCGCTGCTCCACCCGCTGCCGCACGGTCGCGATGTCGAATCCGAGCGCGGTCAGCGCCTCCAGTGCGATCGCTTGATCCTCGTCGGTCAGCCCGAGCAGCAGATGTTCGGTGTCGATCGACCCATGCCGCAGGCGGCGCGCGTTCTTCTCCGCGTTGAGTACGACCTGGCGAGCCCGCGCTGTGAACCGCCCGAAGAGGTCTTTGTTCTGGAAGTCGGCCGCGTCGACCGGCCCCCGCGGCACGAACCGCTGCTGCGCCCCCTGCTTGGAGACGCCGAGGACCTCGCCGATCTGCGCCCACGACACTCCGTCGCCGCGGGCCATCCCCACGAAGTGACCCACGAGATTGTCGGCCAGCTCCCCCAGATCGTCGGAGTACGCCACCGCGGCGCCGAGTCGCTCGAGGGCCGACTCCCCCGGCGTACGCACCTCCACCGTCGCGATGAGCTCGTCGAGTGTCGGTCGGATGATGGGTCGCTCAGTCATAGCGTCAACGGTAGGTTGACGCCACGCGTACGTCAACCGCGGATTGACGCTCGGGCCCCGGAAGTTGGCGATGCGCGCCCGGGTCAGCCGGCTGTGCTCGACGCGGTTCCGATCCGGCGCAACGCCACCGCGGTCGCGATCGCCGCCTCCGCCGCCTCCCGGCCCTTGTCCTCCTGCGACCCGGGGAGCCCGGCCCGGTCGAGCGCCTGCTCCTCGTTGTCACAGGTCAGGACTCCGAACCCGACCGGGACGCCGGTGTCCAGCGCGACCCGGGACAGCCCGTCGGTCGCGGCCTGACAGACGTAGTCGAAATGCGGCGTCCCACCCCGGATCACCACCCCGAGCGCGACGACCGCGTCGCAACCCGCGCGGGCCAGCGCCAAAGCGCCGACCGGCAGCTCGAACGAGCCGGGCACCCGCATCACCTCGGGGTCGGAGACCTCCGCATCCGCGAGCGCCCCCAGGGCACTGGTCAGCAGGCCGTCCATCACCGTCTGATGCCACGACGCCGCGACCACTCCCACGCGCAGGGTGCGGCCGGACAGGCCTTCGAGACGTGGTGCTCCTTCACCGCTCATGCCTCACTCCTCATTCGGACTCCGCTTGCAGATGGGGTAGGTCGTGGCCCATCCGCTCGGCCTTGGTGCGCAGGTAGCGCAGGTTGTCGCTGGTCGGCTCGATCGAGATCGGCAGCCGCTCGCGGACGTCGATCCCGTACATCTGCAGGCCCTCGCGCTTGGCCGGGTTGTTCGTCAGCAGGCGCACCGACGAGACGCCGAGATCCCCGAGGATCTGTGCGCCGGTGCCGTAGTCGCGCGCGTCCGCGGGCAAGCCGAGCTCGAGATTGGCCTCGACCGTGTCGTGGCCGGAGTCTTGCAGCTCGTAGGCCCGGAGCTTGTCGAGCAGCCCGATGCCACGACCCTCGTGACCCCGGAGGTAGACGACGACGCCGGCGCCGTGCTCGGTGATCGCCGCGAGCGCCGCCTGCAGTTGCGGCCCACAATCGCATCGCTGCGAGCCGAAGACGTCGCCGGTCAGGCACTCCGAGTGCAGCCGGGTCACGACGTCGGTGCCGTCGCCGAGGTCACCATGGACCAGCGCGATGTGTTCGGTGTCGTCGACCAGATTGCGATAGCCGTATCCGGTGAACAGCCCGAACTCGGTCGGCAGCCGGGTCTCGGCGATCCGTACGATCTGACTCTCGTTGCGACGGCGGTAGCTGATCAGGTCGGCGATCGCGATCATCGCGAGGCCGTGTTCGTCGGCGAACTCCCGCAGCGCCGCACCGCGCTTCATCGTGCCGTCGTCGTTGACGATCTCGCACAGGACTCCAGCCGGAGTGAGCCCGGCGAGTCGGGCCAGGTCGACGGCGGCCTCGGTGTGCCCGGGGCGGGTCAGCACGCCGCCCTCGCGGGCTCGCAGCGGGAACACGTGGCCGGGCTGCACGATCTCGTACGGCTCGGTCGCCGAGTCGACCAGCACCCGCACCGTACGCGCCCGATCCGCCGCCGAGATACCGGTCGTGACGCCGTCGCGAGCGTCGACCGAGACGGTGAACGCGGTACGCATCCGTTCCCGGTTGACCGGCGCCATCAGCGGAATGCCGAGCCGGTCGAGCACCTCGCCGGTCACCGGCGCACAGATGACGCCGCTGGTCCAGCGGATCATGAACGTCATCAGCTCCGGCGTCGTCTTGCTGGCGGCGAAGATCAGATCGCCCTCGTTCTCGCGGTTCTCGTCGTCGACCACGACGACGGCCTTGCCTGCGGCGATGTCGTCGATCGCCCGTTTGATGCTGTCGAGACGTAACGTCATGGCGCTGGCTCCAATGCAGTGTCAGGTCTGGCCGTGGTCCGTTCGACCCGCCACCAGGTCGCGAATCCGGCGATGCAGAACGCGCCGTAGAACGCGTAGAGAACCGCCGACGGATAGAACCCGGCATCGATCAGCGTTGGCACTCCGACCGCGTCGACCGCGATCCAGATCAGCCAGAACTCGACCCATCCACGCGCCATGCCGTACGTCGCGAGGATGCTGCCGGTGAGGATCCAGGCCTCGGTGAGCCGGCCGTAGGAGCCGATGATGCCGAACAGCCACCAGAACAGGGCCGTGCCGAGCGCGTAGAGGATCACGAGCTGCAGCCGCTCGCCCCAGGTCGCCCAGCGCGGCCGGATCGCCCGGCCGTCGGCGACCTCGCCGCTGCGCTCGGACTGCCGCCAGCGGTACCAGCCCCACAGCGACACGGCGACGAAGAAGATCTGCCGGCCGGCCTGACCCCACAGGGTCTTGTCCTGTGGCGTGTCGAATACGGCGCCCATGAAGACCGTGAAGAGCAGGACGTTGCCGATGATGCC
>JALDXR010000554.1:0-2986 GCA_032154865.1 Nocardioidaceae bacterium | reverse complement strand
CCCCTCAACAAGTACTTATGAAACGTTTCACCGAGGAGGGCGATGACAAGCGATTCGCCCGGTGAATCAGGACGGAGCGCTCCAGTTCGACACGTCACCGGAGGCGTCCCACACCCTGACCTGCCAGGCGACCCGCTGGCGGGATGCCAGGCCAGCACCCGCGTACTCGGCGTAGGGATCGTTCGAGGCGACCTCGCCCGACTCCCACAGGTACGGCCCACGATGCAGCTCTCCGACCGTCTCGGCCGCTCGGATCTCGTACGACGTCTGCATCGCGTCGCGACCGGTCCCGGTGAGCTGCCAGGACAGCCTCGGCTGCTCGGCATCGATGCCCAGCGGTTTGGCGAGGTGCTCGGTGCGCAGCTCCACCGCCCTGACCGAGCCCGGTGGCGCGGCTCCGGCGGGTGCGACGCTGTTCAGGACGGGCAGGACGAGGATGACCGACAACATGGCCAGCAACGGTCGCTTCACGGGCAGCTCCCATCGACGCTGAATCGTCTCAAGAATTCGTCCAGAAGCGTCGCGGTCAAGGATCTAAGCCATGAAGGTCCGGATCCGGACAGACTGGACCACATCGGTCGACTATGCGGCGGGAAGGCGACCGCTCGAAGAATAGGATCGGCTCTGAATCGGTTCAGACTCACTGCTGCGCCTATCATCCAGGCCGTGAAGATCATCGTGATCGGCGGATCGGGCGTTATCGGACGCGCCGTGGTCGACGCCCTCCAGCCCGAGCACCAGGTCGTCTCGGCGTCTCGGGGCGGTGACCCACGAGTCGATCTCGCGGACGTCGCGACCATCACGGCGCTGTTCGACGGGATCACCGACGCCGACGCCGTCGTGTGCTGTGCGGCCAACGCTCCCCTCGGCCTGCTCACTGAGGCGTCCGACGACAGGTTCTATCGGTCCGTCGCACCGAAGCTGCTCGGCCAGGTCAGCGTCGCGCGGCACGCGGCGCACCGGCTCAACGACGACGGCTCGATCACGCTCACCGGTGGGCTGATCCCGGAAGGCCTGGCCGGGAGCGCCGGCGGCGCGATGGTGAACGCCGGGATCGAAGCGTTCGTGGCCGCCGCCGCCCACGACCTCCACCGCGGCGTCCGGATCAACGCGGTCAGCCCCGGCTGGGTGTCCGAGACGCTCGTCGAGCTCGGCATGGATGCCTCGGACGGCACACCGGCTCGCGAGGTGGCGGGCTCCTACGTCGCGGCCATCGAGGGGTCGGACCAGGGAGCGGTGATCCGGCCGGGCGGCTGACCGGTGCCTACAGCAGTCGTAGCTGGGTCGCGCGCGGCTTGCGGCGCCCGACGGCGTCTCCGACCCGTTCCCACACGTCCGGCTCCATCGTGGCGAGGAACGGCGACGGCCGGGTCTGTCGGGTCGCCCCCTGCCGCAGGCGCTCGGCCGCCTGGCTCAAGTAGAGATGCTGCCGGGCCCGGGTCATGCCGACGAACAGCAGTCGTCGCTCCTCGCGTACGTGCTCGTCGTCCAGCTCGTCCGGCGCGCCGGACCATCGCAGCGGCAGGAGACCGTCCTCGCAGCCGACGATGAACACCACCGGAAATTCCAGACCCTTGGCGGCATGCAGCGTCAGCAGCGAGATCCGATCGGCGCGCGGATCCCAGGTGTCGACCTCGATCCCGAGCGCCAGCTCGCTTCGGAACCCGGCCAGGTCGTCGCCACAACGCTCGGCCAGCGGCGTCAGCAGCTCGACCGCGGCGTACGTCTCGGCCGCTGCTTCCGCTCGCTCGTCAGCCGGTACTCGGTCGAGCACGACGTCGGCGGCCCGCCGGAGCCGGTCGGATACCGACAACGATGAGGGCCCATCCGGCGCGACGAACGTCAGCTCGTCGAGCAGCCGGTCGACGCCGGGTCGATCCGCCAGCCGATCGTGCGACCGCTTCTGGAACGGGAGACCGGCCCGGGTCAGCGCCTCCATCACCGCTCCGGCCTGCCGGTCGGTGCGATAGAGGACGGCGAAGTCGGAGAGTCCCAGGCCCTCGGTGCCGTCGGTGTCGACCCGACCGCTGTCGAACGCGTGGAACGACGCACCGCCGAGCACCCGCTCGACCGTGTGGGCGACGAAGGAAGCCTCGGCCGCCTCGGTCGGCGCCTGATGCACCCCGACCCGGACACTGCCATGCTCGCCGACCGGACGGAGTACCCGATCCGGCACCAGTGTCGTCGGAGCGACGACCTGCAGCGCCGCGGACAGGATGTTCGGGCTGGACCGATAGTTGCTGGTCAGGTGCACCGTCCGCGCGGTCGGGAAGTCCGCTTGGAAACGCAGGAAGAACCCGACGTCGGCACCACGGAACCGATAGATGGCCTGGTCGGGATCGCCGATGGCGGTCAGATTGCCGTCGGGCGGCGCGAGGAGCCGAAGGAGCCGGTACTGCATCTCGTCGACGTCCTGGTACTCGTCGACGCAGATCCACCGGAACCGCGAATGGTACGAGGCGACCAGATCGTGATCGGCCTCGAGCAGCTCGACCGGCAAGCCGATGAGATCGTCGAAGTCGACGAGGTTGCGCTCGCGCAGGATCGCCCGGTAGCGATCGCCGGATGCCTCGGCGGCGAGAGCGCGCTGCTGCGATCGGTCCAGGATGCCGAAGTCGCGCCGCAACCCCACTCGCTCGGACTGCTCGCGCAGGATCTGCAGCCCGAGCGAGTGAAACGTCGACACCGTGATCGACGGGGCGTGCTCGGGCACCAATGTCTCGAGACGTTCGGCCATCTCGGCGGCGGCGCGACGGGTGAACGTGATCGCGAGGCAATGCTCCGGAGCGACGTCACAGGCGCTCACCAGATGCGCGATCCGATGGGTCAGGGTCCGGGTCTTCCCGGTCCCCGGACCCGCGACGACAAGCAACGGCCCACCCAGCACCGACGCCGCCACCCGCTGATCCCCATCGAGCCCATCCAGCAACGAAGCACCGGCACCAGGCAGCACCCGCCGAGATGATCCGGCTCTTGGGTTCCGACG
>JALDXR010000553.1:0-2990 GCA_032154865.1 Nocardioidaceae bacterium | reverse complement strand
CGTGCATCGAGCAGCGCTGCGTACGTGGCGGGGCTGGCGGCGGCTCCGGGGTTGACGCTGTCCAGCGCGGCCAGACGGGCCGGATTGTCAGCGCCGGCGCGGGTCGCGAGCTGATCCAGCAGGGCGAAGTCCTCTTGCCCGTCGCGGAACAGTTCCCAGCCGATCTTCGACACCGGACCGTCCTCGCCCGGGTAGACCAGGTACTCATCACCCGAGACGTAGCGGAAGCTCGCCGTGTAGGGGTCGGCCGGCCAGGAGTTGTAAGCCCAGCGGAGGTAACCGTCGAGACGGCTCTTGGCGGCCCTCCACGACAACACCCGCGCTCCGATCGGCGGGGAGGTTGTGAGCGTGTTCGGGTGCATCGGCTGGCCCCAGGTGTAGAACGTGGTCAGTTTCCCTTCCTCCCGGCGACGGTCGATCACGTCCTGCGGCCAGCTGTTGACACTGGAGTAGTTGAGCGACAGGTCATTGGTGAACGGATCGGTGTTCGCGGACCCGGCACCGGCGAAGCCCTTGCCGGTCAGCTCGGGTGCGAACTCGTGTCCGAGCTCTAGCGCCTGCTCCATCTGGCTTTCGGGGCGCTCGTCGAAGGCCATGTAGGTGACGTCGAGCCAGCCACGGTCACGGACGTGATCCTCGAAGGCCGCGAGGAACGCCGACCAGGCGTCCACCCAGTCCGCTCCGCCTACGGTGACCTGCCGGTCGACCTGCTCGCCGGTCCGGGTATCGGTGTAGACCAGGAAGTTGTTGCGGAACCCCAGCAGTCCGAAGGCATGGATGTAGGGTCCGATGCCAGCGGCCAGCTGCTGCTCGACCACCCGATCCCACAGGTCGAAGTCGAACGACCACTCCTGACCGTCGTACGACCAGTCGACCAGGGAGTTGTAGGGCAAGTACGTCTGGGACCGCCACCCGCCGTCTGGCCACTGGACCCGCCAGGGGTCCTGGGCGATCGCGGTGTTGACGACGCGCTGACCATGCTCGGCAAGATCCCGCAGATACGGCTCCATCGCGTCGAAGTGCTCCTGCGACCACATCTCGAGTCCGAGCTGGTCAGCGATCGGGTCCGGTTGGAACCACAGGTTCAGGTGGAAGTTCCGATCCGCAGGCGGCGGCAGAACCACATCCGCAACGTCGACAGTGAGCTCGTACGTGACCGGTCGGACGTCATCCGCCCTCAGGACGATCCGGCTCTGGTAGGTACCGGGCCTCGCATCGGCCGGGACGGCGAGGGTGAACCACACCGGCTGCGCTTGCCCGGCGGCCACGTCCACACGCTCGACCTCCAGCAGCGGATCGGCGACCGGCGCTCGTCCGACTCGCTCGTCAGGGACGTAGGCGGGGTAGCGGACCTGGACAGCGTTCGTAATGGCACCGCTACCGGCGCCGGGAGCGATCAACGGCCCGACATTCACCCGCAGGTCTTCCACGTCCTCGGCGCTGGCCACTGCCAGCTGGGCCGACGCATGCCCGCCACGCACGGCCGTGAGTGACAGCCGCCGGTCGGTCTCCTCCGGTAGTGGATCAGGTGCGGCCTGGGCGACCCGCTCGAACGACGAAGAGGCGAAGTCCCCGGTCGGAACCCAGACCCGGAGCCCATCGGCCGGCGGCTCGGCACCGGCTGGCGTGACAGCCGCGACGATCAGAGCAAGGGAGCCGGTGAGCAAAGCGAGTCGACGCAAAGTAACCACCCAATCACACAACGGGTATCGAGCCTGAGACTAGATGCTCGAACATGCGCGGGTCAATATGGTTTCAATCAATATCGATCGCGGCGCTTTCGCAGACGGTACGTGGCCGGGTCAGTGCACAGGTTCGGCGATCGAACGGATCCGCTTGGTCGCCAGTTCGATGACCGACTGCGCCGCGGGAGACAGCATCGCGTCGCGACGGTGTACCAACGCGAACACGTCATGGATGCGTGGGCGCAGCGCGACCCATCCGGCCTGCGGCGCAAGTCGCGGTAGCAGCTGCTTGGCCGCCCCGAGGGGCAGGACCGAGTCGGCCAGGCCGTGCGCCACGATCTCCACTGCGGTCTCGGCGTCTTCGACTTCGATGCGGGTGTGGAGGGTGTTGCCGGTGCGCTGGACGAACTCGCGGAGCAGTCGGCGGGAGGAGTCCTCGTCGCGGTATGTCGTCTCGGGCAGCACCAGGTCGGCTTTGGCCAGCGTGGCGCCGGTGACTGGTTTGGCCAACCGGCTCGGGTCGGCCGACAGGTAGACGAGCTCGTCGCGGGCGACCGGCCGCACCGACATTCGCTCAGCAGAGACGGGTATCGCGATGAGGGCTGCCTCGACGTATCCGCGAACGAGGTGCTGCTGCACCTCGGTGGAGTTCTGGCCGACGAGCTCGACCCGGACGCCGGGGTGCCGGGTCATCACGTCGTGCACGAGCTCGGCGCCGAGGTAGAGCCGGGCGGAGCCGAACAGGCCGAAGCGAATCGTGCCGGCGGTGATCCCCGTCACGGCACCGACCGCGCGCTGTCCGGCGGCCACCGCGCCGAGCGCCTGCTCGGCATGGGGGCGGAGCGCCTCCGCGGCCTCGGTCGGCACCACACCGCGTCCGACGCGCCGGAAGAGCTGTGCCCCGACCGAGCGCTCGAGCAGGCGGATCTGTTCGGAAACCGACGGCTGCGCCATGCCGAGCTCGTCGGCCGCTCCCGTCAGAGAACCCGCTGCGTACGTCGCGAGGAAGAGCTGGAGTTGATGCAGCGAAGCCATAGGCATTTCCTTGGGATAGCCAAGCTAGACAAGACTACCTCTATGCCATTGCGGCTTCTACCTTGGAAGGGAAGGTGCCGCAGGTCGCGGCGCCCACTGGTGTCGAGGAGGCCCGTAAATGTTCGCAATCAACTGTTCTCACTGCGGGAACCGCTCGCTGATCTTCGAGTCCCAGGTACGCAGCATCCGCAACGACGAAGACGGGATCCACGTCAAGGTCACGTGCTGGTGCGGCGCGGTCGGCGAGATCCACACCGGGCGCGCCGCCGC
>JALDXR010000086.1:0-10030 GCA_032154865.1 Nocardioidaceae bacterium | reverse complement strand
GCGATTACCACGTCCTCGTGGTAATCGCGCACTCCGCACGGCCTCCATCCCATGCAGAGTGCACATGCGCCATGCGGCGTGGCCCCGAGGGGCGTACCCAGAGCTGCCGGGTCATGAGGATGCCGAGGTCGTCGGGCGTCGGCGTGAAGCCGAGCTTCTCGTAGAAGGCGATGGCACGGGTGTTGGTCCGGCGAACGCCCAGATGGAGCCCAGTGGCGCCGGCGGCGGTGAGCCGGGCGAACATCGCGGGCATCAAGCGACGGCCATGACCTTGGCCCTGGACGCGGGGGAGCAGGTCGATGTGGAGGTGCGCGGGATAGCTGGCCACCACGTCGTCCGACTGGCGCCGCGGCGTATGCAGCTGTCGGACCAGTCGCCCGTCGCGGTCGTCGTCGGGGTACGCCTCGAGCGGATATCGGCGGCGCAGCGGCGGCCACCAGGACTCCTCGCAGCGGGCTTCGTAGCCCCGGGTGTCCGGGGTGCCGAGGACATAGCCGGCCGGGCCGTCGTCGGCGACGACGAGGGCGAAGTCCGGCTCCAGTCGAAGATAGGGGCCGACGTAGATGTGGCCGAGCAGATCGGGATCGTCGAAGAGGCCGGTGGCGTCCTCCCCGGCGGCGCCGGTCCGAAGGCAGACGTCGTACAGCGCGGGCTCGTCGCCGGGCCGGGCCGGGCGGATCACGACAGTTGCACCGTGGCGATCTCCCACGGAGCCAGCGCGAGTTCGAGCGTGCCGTCGTCGACGTCGAGGTCCGGACCCGGGACACCGCGCAGGTCACAGCGACGAGCCGACGTGAAGTCTCCTGCGACGTGGGCGGTCGTGGGCTGATCGGACTGGGCCACCAGGCGCAGCTCTAGTCGGTCGCCTCGTCGGCGGAGACTCGAGAAGGTGACGCCGTCGCCCTCGACCCGCAGTCCCGAGGCGCTGCCGGTGGGGCCGGAGCCTCGTCCCCGCTGGGTCACGAAGCCGTGCCGATATCGCTCGGCCGCCCCGAGCGTGTCGGCGCTGGACCACCACTCCGCGCCGTGTGGGAGGATCGCCAGCTCGCAGGTCGCACCGCCGGGCTGCTGCGCCTGCGGCGTGGCGATCTCAGGCCCGGCCGGCTCGGCGCGAAGCGGGTGGACGTTGCGGCTGATCTGGCCGACCGCCCGCAGGACCGTGACCGCGAGCTCCCGATCGGAGCAGAGCTCGTACTCGGTCGGCTGGGTCTCGGCCTTGGGCGGCTGCGTCACCCAGGCAGGCTACAAGTCGATTCGGGTGGCCGACCCGGCCGAGTTGTCAGCGCCATCTCAGGCTCCCACGTGACAGGGCGCTGACAACTTGGAGAGATCGAGCTGTACGTACGCTGAGGCGCGTGACGCCGCCGCTCAACCCGCCGTACTCCCCGGACCAGCCACTGCCGTACCCGCTCGAGCCCGGCCGCGACGAGATGCTGTCGATGCTGCGATCGGTCGAGGACACGGTCGTCGACTTCGTCGAGGGTCTGCCGAAAGCCCCGTCGATCGGGCCGGAGCTGGCCGATCCGCTGCGAGCCGACCTGCTCGCGCCGCCGGCGGAGGAGCCGAAGGCGTTCGCGGGCCTGCTGGACCAGTGGCACCAGGCGTCCGCCCATGCGGTCGAGACCGCCGGGCCGAGCTACCTGGCGTACATCCCCGGCGGCGGCGTCTTCACCGCGGCACTCGCGGAGCTGCTGGCCCAGTCCTTCAACCGCTACACGGGTGTGTCGGCGCTGGCGCAGGGTCCGGTCGCGATCGAGCACGGCGTCTTGCGCTGGCTGTGCGACGTCTTCGGGCTGCCCGGGGGCGCGTCCGGACTGGTGACGACCGGTGGATCCCTGGCGACGCTGTCGGCCTTGGTCGCGGCACGTCACGACCGGCTCGGCGAGGAGTTCGCCGACGGCACGCTCTATGTCACCGAGCACACCCACCGGTGCGTCGCGAAGGCGGCCCGGATCGCGGGCTTTCGCGACGACCAGCTGCGAACCGTCGCGATCACACCCGAGCGACGGATGGACCTCGACGACGCGGCCCGGCTGATCGGGGCCGATCGCGCGGCCGGACGGCGTCCGTTCGCGGTCGTCGGCACGGCCGGCACGACCGACACCGGCGCGGTCGACGACCTGGTCGCGCTCACGGGGCTCGCCCGGCGCGAGGAGCTGTGGTTCCACGTCGACGGTGCGTACGGCGGGTTCTTCCAGCTCACCGACCGGGGTCGCGACCGCCTGGCCGGGATCGAGGCCGCCGACTCGATCGTGCTCGACCCGCACAAGGGCCTGTTTCTGCCCTACGGCACCGGCGTGGTGCTGGTGCGTGCCGAGTCGACCCTGCGGGCGCCGTTCGCGAGTCGTGGGCAGTATCTGCAGGATCTGAGCGACGACGAGCAGCTTCCGGACTACGCCGATCTGGGACCGGAGCTGACCCGGGACTATCGCGGCCTGCGGCTGTGGCTGCCGCTCCACCTGCATGGCGTGGCCGCCTTTCGCCAGGCCCTGGCCGAGAAGCTCGATCTGGCCGTCGAGGCCTACGACGCGCTGTCCGCGGACGAGCGGATCCAGGTCGCGTGGCGGCCTGACCTGACGGTCGTCGTCTTCAGCCTCCGCGACGGCGACGAGGCGGCCCACCAGGAGTGGCTCCGGCGGATCAACGCGAGTGGCCGGATCTTCATCTCGAGTACGCGAGTCGACGGCCGCTACGTCCTGCGCCTGTGCGTGCTGTGCCACCGTACGCACGCCGACCGGATCCGCGAGGCGGTCGAGATCATCCGGCGTACGGTGCCCTAGCCCGAGCGGGCTGTCAGGATCACCCGGGCCCCGTCGGCCGGCGCCAGTGTGATGTTGCGGGCGATCGTCGACTCGGGCTGCGACGCGGCCGGACTCACCTCGAACCGGGCCAGCACCTCGCGGAGGATGACCTCCGACTCCATCAGCGAGAAGCCGGCGCCGAGGCATCGACGGGTGCCACCACCGAAGGGAAGCCAGGTGGTGCTCGACGGCGGATCGTCGCCCAGGAAGCGCGCGGGCCGGAACCGCTCCGGGCTCGGGTGCTGGCGCGGATCGCCGTGCACGAGGCCGATCGCCGGCATCACCGAGACGCCGGCGGGCAGGTCGTAGCCGGCGACCGTGGTCGGCTCGGACAGCACCCGGCCGGTCTCGAAGAGCACCGGGCGAAGCCGTAGCGTCTCCTTGGCGACGGCGCCGAGGTAGTCGTCGTCGCCGGTGTCGGCCGCCCGCCGAGCCGCGGACTGCACCTGCGGATTCCGGGCCAGCTCATGGAGCGCCCACGCCAGCGCGGTCGCCGTGGTCTCGTGCCCGGCCAGCAGCAGGGTGACGAGGTTGTCGCGGAGTTGCTCGTCGGTCCACGAGCCGTCCGGCGCCGCGAGGAGTCGGGAGAGTACGTCCTGGCGGGACGCGACGTCGTCGGCGCGACGGCGGTCGGCGATCTCGGCGTAGAGCTGCTCGTCGAGGCGATTCTGGATCTCGAGATGGCGTCGCCACGGTCCGTACCGGCGCAGCTTGGGGTAGTAACCGGCGAGCATGATGAGGGCGTTGACGGCGACGATCCGCTCGACCAGCGGCCGCAGCCGGTCGAGCCTGGCCCGATCGGTCACGCCGAACACGACCCGCATGATCACCTCGAGCGTGACCGTCTGGAAGTGCGGGTGCAGCGAGACGGGCGAGCCGGTCGGCCAGCCGGCGATCTGCTCGCGGGTGATCTCGGCGACGAGGTCCCGATAGCCACGCAGCGCGGCGCCGCTGAACGCCGGCATCAGCTGCCTGCGGGCCGCGAGGTGCTCGTCCTCGTCGAGCATCAGGAGCGAGCGGGATCCCATCAGCGGTTCGAGGATCTTGTTGCTCTCGCCGGCGAGGAACGTCGTCGCCGGGCCGGCGAACACCTCACGGATGACCTCGGGCCGGGCGACCAGGACGAGGCGCCGGCGTCTCGGCGCGATCCGGAGCATGAAGACGTCGCCGTACTGCCGTCGAAGCCTGGGCAGCCAGCGATGCCGATAGCTCCCGAACAGGTAGGTCTGGACGAGCATCGGCAGCCGCGGCCCGGGCGGGAGGGACGACACGGCGTCAACCGAGCGAGGCGTACGCGCGGACCGGGAAGGAGCCCATGCCTCGAACCTTGACGGGGACGGCGCTGAAACGGAACCCCTGAGCCGGCAGGTCGCCGAGGTTGGTCAGATGTTCACAGATCGGTATCGCCGCCGCCAGCAGCGTCGTGTGGACCGGTCGCTCGCCGGTGCTGGTGCCGTCGATGTTGAGCGAGTCGATGCCGACGAGGGCAGCCCCGGCCTCGACGAGGAGCCGGGCCGCGTCGGCGGTCAGGTACGGGTGACCGTCGAAGTACGCGTCGGTTCGCCAGTGGCGATCCCAGCCGGTGTGGATGAGCACCGCACGGCCCTCGACGTCGTACGGCCGGAGCAGGTGACTGTCGATGGCGCGCTCCCGATTGCCCGTGACGTCGACCAGGACTCCGTCGAGATCGGCGAGCCGCTCGAGTGGAAGGCCGGCCAGGTCGATTCCCTCGGCGTACCGGTGGAACGGGCTGTCGACGTAGGTGCCCGTGTTGGCGCAGAGCTGGATCGACCCGATCTGGATCTCGGTGCCAGGCGCATAGTGGTCGCGACTCGCCTCTCGGCTCATGAAGTCGCTGATCACGGGCTCGGGCAGTCCCGGGTAGGTGGTCATCCCGTCCTCGACGGCGTGGCTGAGATCGATCAGCGTCCGGCCGGCCGGTGAGTCCTCGACCGAGGCGGCGGCCGGCGCCCGCTTGTGGCGCTCCCGGACGATCGCCTTGTTGAGGATCCGGACCTCGCCGACCATGAGGAGTCGAAGATCGCGGACGATGTAGTCGGCGAGCTCCTCGTCGGTGATGTCGGAGCCTTCGATGTCGAGCCGGAACCCCTGGCCCTGGATGCCACCACCGTTGGCGAAGTCGATCTCGAAGTCGAACTGGACACGGCGATCGTTCGTATCTGTCGATCTCACAGGTCGGCCTTTCGTCTCGGGTGATGGCACCAGCATCTCTCGGTTGCCCAGTCAGCGGCCGGTCGTCACGAGTCCGCTCAGGTGATGGCGTACGACCTGGCGTAGGCGGTCCGGTGGCAGGCGTTCGGGATGCATGTACGAGTGCAGCGCCAGGCCATCGATGAGCGCATGCAACCGATCTGCCTCGAGGTCGAGATCGAGACCGTCGGTGAGGCGCCCGGCCGCCTCGAGGTGCCGGAGCGCCGACAACGCCAGCGTGACGAGCGCGTCCTGGCTGGCAAGGCTCACCTCGCGGAGCATCGGATGGAACCTGGCCCGCTCGGTGTAGCCGAACCACACCTCCATGTCGGCTCGGCGCTCATCGTCGAGGGGGAGGACCTGCTCGACCAGCAGGACCGCGGCCTCGAACGGGTCGGTAGGGAAGTCGACGGTGGCGATCCGGTCCCGCATGTCGGCGACGAACTGCTCGAGCGCGAAGCAGACCAGGTCGTCCTGTCGCGGAAAGTAGTGGCGGAGCGCGCCCGGTGACAGCCCCGCCTCGCCGGCGACATTGCGGACCGTCAGGTGGTCGATGCCGTCACGGCGCAGCACGCGGCGGGCCGCCGCGGCGATGTCGGCTCGGCGTTGGTCGTGGTCGACGATCTTGGGCACCCTTTTATTTTGACACAGCCGTGCTAAGTTGAGTTCCAATACAGATGTGCGAAATAACTCCGAGGGAGAACCCCATGCTTGCTGCCGTCATCGCACTGACCGAGGTCGGCTTCTGGGTCCTCGTCGTCGCCGGCCTCACCGCGCGTTATCCGCTGCGCCGGCCGCGACTCGGCGCCGGGCTGCTGATGGCTGCGCCGATGGTCGATCTCGTCCTGCTCACCGCCTCGGTCGCGGATCTGCGTCAGGGCGGGAGCGCCTCGGTCGTCCACGCGCTGGCGGCGATCTACATCGGCGTGTCGGTCGGTTTCGGACCCGCGATGATCCACTGGGCCGATGTGCGCTTCGCGTATCGCTTCGCCGGTGGACCGCCGTCGGTCAAGCCGTCGAAGCACGGGATCGAGGCGGCTCGGCGGCAGGTCAGGGAGTGGCTGCGGCACCTCGTCGCCTGGTCGGCCGGCTCGGCGTTGATGCTCGGAGGCGTGCTGCTGGTCGGAGACGCGGAACGGACCAAGGCGCTGCTCTACTACCCGGCGATCTGGGGCGTCGTCCTGGTGATCGACGCGATCGTCACGGGATTCGACGTCGCGGCGGCGTTGCGACACTCGCCGGTGCGGGATCGGGAGTCCGAGCCGGACGGCCGGACGCCGGTCACCGCGGGGTCGCGCTAGACGTCCGCCGCCTCCCGGCCTGGTCGGCGGGTTGGTCGGTCGTGCGAGGATTTCTCCGTGTCCGCTCCCCGGCCCGGATCGACCGACCCGTCGGTCATCCGTAACTTCTGCATCATCGCCCACATCGACCACGGCAAGTCGACGTTGGCGGATCGGATGCTGCAGCGAACCGGCGTACTCGACGAGCGGACCATGCGGGCGCAGTACCTCGACCGGATGGACATCGAGCGCGAGCGTGGCATCACGATCAAGAGCCAGGCCGTACGACTGCCTTTCACACCCGAGTCCGGCGGGCCCACCCACATCCTGAACCTGATCGACACCCCCGGGCACGTCGACTTCTCGTACGAGGTCAGCCGGAGCCTGGCGGCCTGCGAAGGCGCCGTACTGCTGGTCGACGCGGCGCAGGGCATCGAGGCGCAGACGCTGGCCAACCTCTACCTCGCGGTCGACGCCGACCTGCATGTCATCCCGGTGCTCAACAAGATCGACCTGCCGAGCGCGCAGCCCGACCGTTACGCCGCCGAGATCGCGCACATCATCGGCTGCGACGTGTCCGACGTACTGCAGGTGTCGGCCAAGACGGGGGAGGGCGTCGAGGAGTTGCTGACCGCGATCGTCGAGCAGGTCCCACCGCCGTCGGGCGTCGCCGACGCACCGCCGCGGGCGCTGATCTTCGACTCCATCTACGACACGTATCGCGGCGTCGTCACGTATGTCCGGGTCGTCGACGGCAAGCTCACCCATCGCGACCGGATCACGATGATGTCGACCGGCGCGGTGCACGAGATGCTCGAGGTCGGCGTAATCTCGCCGGAGCCGACCAAGGCCGACCAGATCGGCGTCGGCGAGGTGGGCTACCTCATCACCGGCGTCAAGGAGGTCCGCCAGTCCCGGGTCGGCGACACCGTCACGTCGGCCTCGAAGGGCGCGACCGAGGCGCTCGGCGGCTATCGGCAGCCGAATCCGATGGTGTTCGCCGGGCTCTATCCGATCGACGGCGACGACTACCCGGACCTGCGTGAGGCGCTCGACAAGCTGCAGCTCAACGACGCCGCACTGACCTTCGAGCCCGAGACGTCCGGCGCGCTGGGATTCGGCTTCCGCTGCGGATTCCTCGGACTGCTCCACATGGACATCGTCCGCGAGCGACTCGAGCGCGAGTTCGACCTCGACCTGATCTCGACCGCGCCGAACGTCGTCTACCGGGTCGTCATGGAGGACGAGACCGAGCTCACGGTCACCAATCCGAGCGAGTTCCCCTCCGGCAAGATCGCCGAGGTGCACGAGCCCGTCGTACGAGCGACGCTCCTGTCGCCGAGCGACTACATCGGCACGATCATGGAGCTCTGTCAGAGTCGACGGGGATCGCTGCAGGGCATGGACTACCTGTCCGAGGACCGGGTCGAGATGCGCTACCTCCTCCCGCTGGCGGAGATCGTCTTCGACTTCTTCGACGCCTTGAAGTCGCGGACGCGGGGGTACGGCAGCCTCGACTACGAGCCGACCGGCGACCAGGTGGCCGACCTCGTCAAGGTCGACATCCTGCTTCACGGCGATCCGGTCGACGCGTTCAGCGCGATCGTCCACAAGGACTCGTCGTACGCCTACGGCGTCGCACTTGCACAGAAGCTCAAGAAGCTGATCCCGCGCCAGCAGTTCGAGGTGCCGATCCAGGCCGCGATCGGATCCCGGATCATCGCCCGCGAGACGGTCCGGGCGCTGCGCAAGGACGTCCTGGCCAAGTGCTACGGCGGCGACATCACCCGCAAGCGCAAGCTGCTCGAGCGGCAGAAGGAAGGCAAGAAGCGGATGAAGATGGTCGGCCGGGTCGAAGTGCCCCAGGAGGCCTTCATCGCGGCACTGTCCACCGACAATCCGGACGTATGACATAGGGTCTTCCTCGCTCTATTGTGGAGGTATAGCGCCACATAGAGGAGACCGGCCGACCAGGCATGGCGAGCGGCTGCGACGGAAGGTAATGTCCCCATCGCGTGCCGTAATGGGCCGATCCTCGTGCGGCCGACAACTAGGGGAGGGTGGTGTGAGTCGCTCCACATCGGAGGATGACCACCCCGGGTCATCGCGGCCCGTGGTGATACTTCGATGACGGAGACGCCCGCATTCGTCCGACGACTGCTCCCCGAGACGCGAGCCGCGCGTGTCATGGCGCTGGCCACGCTCATCAACGTCACCGGCAACGGCATCTACATCGTGGTCGCGGTGCTCTACTTCACCCGCATCGTCGGGCTCAGTCCGACCCAGGTCGGTGTCGGGTTGTCGATCGCGGGCCTGTGCGGTCTGCTGGCCGGGGTGCCGATGGGCCACCTCGGCGACCGGGTCGGCGGCCGCGAGTTGATCATCGTTCTGCTGTTGCTCGGCTCCATCGCGGCAGCGGCCGCCGCGTTCGTCGAGTCGTTCTGGCAGTTCGTCATCCAGGCCAGCGTGCTCGCGATCTTCGACCGCGGGTCGGCCGCGGTCCGTAGCGGCCTGATCGCCACGACCTCGACCGGACCGGAGCGGATCCGCACCCGCGCCTATCTCCGATCGGTGGTCAACGTCGGACTGGCCCTCGGCGGCGCGGGCGCGGCCCTCGCACTGGTCGCCGATACCAAGGCCGCCTACGTCACGGTCATCATGGTCAACGCGGCGACCTACCTGCTCACCGCGCTGGTGCTGCGGTCGTACCCGCATATCGACCCGATCCCGGCCGAGAACGGCGCGCCGATCTCCCAGGTCTTCCGCGACCTGCCGTACGTCGTGATGACGGCGCTGATGGCGGCGATGGCCGTGCAGTACGCGATCATCGACGTCGGCGTGCCGCTCTGGGTGGACAACTACACCTCGGCCCCGCGCTGGTCGATCTCACTGCTGTTCGTGATGAACACCCTGGTCGTCGTCTTGTTCCAGGTCGCGGTCAGCAGGCGCGTCGAGACGGTCGCCGTCGCCGCTCGGGTGGCATCGATCTCCGGCCTGGTCTTCTGGCTGGCCTGCATGATCTTCGCGGCCAGCGAGGGGCGCTCGACGCACTGGGCGGTCGCCTGTCTGGTCACGGCGGGCCTCGTCCATGTGATCGGGGAGATGCTGCAGGCCGCGAGTCAGATCTGCCTGAGCCAGGAGCTTGCCCCCAACCACGCCCAGGGGCAGTACCAAGGCCTCGCGAGCACCGGGTTCTCGCTGTCGGCGATGATCGCCCCGACCGTCATCACGCTGCTGCCGATCAAGCTCGGTGCGCCGGGGTGGTGGATCCTCGGCGGGATCTTCGTCGTGCTCGGCCTGCTGCTGCTCCCCGCGATCGCCTGGACCCAGCGCACCCGGACCCGGTTCATGGCGCCGGCGCTGGCCGACTGACGCCACGGTCGTCTTGTGCTGTTGTCCGCGCGCGGCGTGCTCTACGGTCTACCCAGACAAACGCCGAGCTCGCGAGGAACCCCATGACTCAGCCTGTGACCAGCACCGCGACGGTGGCCGACGACATCTCCGTCGTGGAGAACCGGGCCGCCAACGTCGCCGAGATGTTCCTTGCCCGCGTACGCGAGACGCCTGACCACGACGCGTACCGGTTTCCGGTCGGTGACGACTGGGAGTCGCGGACCTGGCAGCAGACCGGCGACCTGGTCAAGAAGTGGGCAGCCGGGCTGATCGCACTCGGGGTGGAGTCCGAGCAGCGGGTCGCGATCGCGGCCGGCACCCGCTACGAGTGGATCGTCGCCGACC
>JALDXR010000552.1:0-2995 GCA_032154865.1 Nocardioidaceae bacterium | reverse complement strand
CGGCGCCCCGTACCCACACCAGTCGCCTGACGATTCCGGTCAGCCGTCCCGCCGCACTGGCGGTAGCCGAATTGCGAAACACGCCCGGCGTGTCTCGCAATTTCGCTACCGCCAGTGATGCGGGGTCAGCGCAGCAGCAGCAACATCACTTCGTCGCCCAGGCCGCGTACGGCGTCGTGGTCCAGCTCGTACTGGACGAATCGGCCGCGCCGCGTCGTCCGGGCGAGCCCGGCCGCGGACAGAGCCCTGAGGTGCCGGTTGACGAGCGTGGCGTCCATGCGCCACAGGGCGGCGATCTCACCGGCGGTCCGCGGCTCGGTCGCGATCGCCCGGGCGACCTCGAGGCGGCCCCGATGCGCGAGGGCGGCCAGCCGCGACATCACCTGCGGGACCGTGTCGAGACCGCCGGGACGATCGTGCGGCTCGGCTGGGCAGATCATCAGCAGCGGCTGGCCGGGCACGTTCGCGACGTAGACGTGCGGCCAGACGAAGTGGCTGAGCGCCACCGCCAGCCCGCGATGGGAGACGTCGTGCCGGGCGCTTTGGATCTTCGCGATGATGACGCCGCCGTCGTCGGCCGTGGCGGTGATCGCCGAGTCGACGGCGGCCAGTGCCTTGGCGACGCTTCCGGTAGTCGCGATCTGGCGGCTGAACCGTCGGGTGGCGGCACGCACGATCGGCTCGACACGCTTCCACTCGGCGCCGAACCAGGCCGTCCAGGTCTCGGCGAGGAAGTCGAGGAACTCCGCGGCCCCCTCGGCCGGCTGCTCGATCAGCGTCTCGACGCGGGCGGTCACCGCGGGATCGCGCGACCGCGACCACCGGCGGGCGAGTGTCAGGTCGCCGGCGCGGCAGATCGGACGGAGCAGCTGGGCGGCCAGCTGCCGGGCCGGCAGGTTCCGCAGCCGGGTCAGCTCGGTGTCGAACTCCGCCGTCTCGGGGGAGAGGAACGGCGCTGCCCGGATCGCTTGGCTGGTCCACGCCCACGCGGCCGTGCGCCGCGCCAACCCGGGACCCAGGGCGGATCTGACGTCCGCGGCCCACCGGTCCGCCTGGTGGTGCGAGGGATCGGCGAGTACGTGCAGCGCCGAGCCCATCTCGAGCAGCGGTGAGACGACCGTGATCGGGCGACGCGCGGGCAACCCCTGGAGTCCGGCGACGGAGATCGGCATCTGCGCAGCCCTCGTTCCGCTCGTGAGAAGTCCAGGGTGGATTCTCCTGGGTTGATCGCCGTAACGCCGGTACGACGGGCCGCAACACGCCGTAACGGACTCGTTATCTAAGGGTGAGAACCGCCATTCTCATCCCCGACGGTCTCTCGCACGATCGGATCAGCGTCGATCCGACAGGAGGCCCTCCTGTGAAGGCAGTTCGCGTCCACGAGTACAACCAGCCGCCAAGCCTCGACGACATTCCGGAGCCAGGCATCGAGGGCCCGTTCGACGTCCTCGTCAAGATCGACGCGGCCGGCGTATGCCGCACCGACCTCCACATCATCGAGGGCCAGTGGGCCGAGAAGAGCGGCGTCGGCCTGCCGTACGTGATCGGGCACGAGAACGCCGGCACCGTGGTCGCGACGGGCGACGCCGTACGCGGTGTGGCCGATGGCGACCGCGTCATCCTGCACCCGCTCGTCACGTGCGGCCTGTGCCGGGCCTGTCGCTCCGGAGACGACGTCCACTGCAGCGACTCGGAGTTCCCGGGGATCAACCGCGACGGCGGGATGGCGGAGCTGCTCCGAACCTCGGTCCGCTCGGTGGTCAAGCTCGACGAGGGCCTGCATCCGGCCGACGTCGCGGCGCTCGCCGATGCCGGGCTGACCGCCTACCACGCCGTCCGCAAGGCAGCACCGCAGCTGCATCCGGGCGATCACGTCGTCCAGATCGGCGTCGGCGGCCTGGGGCACATCGGGCTTCAGTGCCTGCTCGCGATGACGGCCGCCCGCGTCACGGTCGTCGACATGTCGACCGAGGTGCTGGAGAAGGCGAAGACGCTCGGCGCCCACACCACGGTGGTCAGCGACGGCAGCCAGGTCGACCAGATCATGGACCTGACCAAGGGGGAGGGCGCACAGATCGTGATCGACTTCGTCGGGGAGCACGGCACCGAGGCCGACGGGGTCGCGATGACGAAGAACGCCGGCTCCTACTACGTGATCGGCTACGGCGGCAACGTCGACATCCCGACGATCGACATCATCTCCCGCGAGATCAACGTCATCGGCAACCTGGTCGGGTCCTACAACGACCTGGTCGACCTGATGCGGCTGGCCGCGACCGGCGACGTCACGCTCTCGACCAAGCAGTACGACCTCGACGACGCATTGCGCGCACTGGACGACCTCGACGGGGGGCGGGTCCCGGGCGGTCGCGCGATCCTCACCACCTGATCGCCCACGGAGGGAGCCCCATGTACACCAAGAACGGCGACACCTACTTCATCGTCGACGGCCACGTTCACGCCTGGGATGCCACACCGGCGAACCAGGCGAACCGCTACGGCGAGGGATTCATCAACTGCTTCTACGACTACCACCGCAACCTGAGCCCCGAGGACAAGGTGTGGTCCAAGGAGGATTTCTTCACCCAGTCGGAGGAGCGGATCCTCAAGGACCTGTTCGAGGACGGCTACGTCGACAAAGCGATCTTCCAGCCGACGTACCTCACCGACTTCTACGTCAACGGGTTCAACACGACCGAGCAGAACGGTGCCATCGCCGAGAGGCACCCCGACAAGTTCATCGCCAACGGCTCCTGGGACCCGCGCGATGGCGAGGCCGGTCTCAGCGCCTTGGCCGAGCTCGCCGAGCGGTGGCAGCTCCGCGGCGTCAAGCTCTACACGGCGGAGTGGAAGGGCGAGTCGAAGGGCTGGAAGCTCACCGACCCCTGGTCCTACCGCTACCTGGACAAGTGCCAGGAGCTCGGCATCACCAACATCCATATCCACAAGGGCCCGACGATCTACCCGCTCAACCGGGACGCCTTCGACGTCGCCG
>JALDXR010000551.1:0-2999 GCA_032154865.1 Nocardioidaceae bacterium | reverse complement strand
CCCTTCACAAGCCGGCGACCCGCGCCGAGGCGATGGGCCTGATCCTCCACTGACCCGCCGCCACTCAGACAGCGACCATCCGTCACTCGGGTCCTGTCTAACTGACGGATGGTGACTGTCCGAGTGACGGATCGTCGTAGCGTACGGCCATGGAGCGTGCGTACGTGGCCGGGTTGCCGCAACCGGACCGCTGCCTCGTGATGGGCGTCCTCAACGTGACCCCGGACTCCTTCTCCGACGGCGGCGAATGGCTCGAGCCGGCCGCCGCGATCGAGCACGGCCGCCGCATGGCCGCCGACGGCGCGGACCTGGTCGACGTCGGCGGTGAGTCGACCCGCCCTGGGGCAACCCGGTCGCCGGTCGACGAGGAGCTGCGACGCGTGCTGCCGGTCGTCCGCGAGCTCGCCGCCGGCGGCATCGTCGTGTCGATCGACACCATGCGCGCCGAGGTCGCCGAGCAGGCGCTCGCGGCCGGCGCCAAGGTGATCAACGACGTGTCCGGCGGACGGGCCGACCCTCGGATGTTCACCGTGGCGGCGGCCGCCGACGTGCCGTACATCCTCATGCACTGGCGCCGCCACTCCGCCTCGATGGACGACGCCACCTCCTACGGCGATGTCGTCGCCGACGTGCTCGCGGAGCTCGCGCCTCAGGTCGAGGCGGCGCAGGCGGCCGGCGTGGCGCCGGAGCGGCTGGCCATCGACCCGGGGCTGGGATTCTCCAAGCTGGCCGAGCACAACTGGGCTCTGCTGCACAGGCTTCCTGAACTGTTCACGTTTGGCTGCCCGGTACTCGTCGGTGCCAGTCGCAAGCGGTTCCTGGGCGCGTTGCTCGGCGCCCGTCCGGACCAGCCACGGCCGGCTTCGGAACGAGACGATGCGACGGTGGCGATCACCGCACTCGCCGCGGCCGCCGGGGCCTGGTGTGTCCGGGTCCACGATGTACGACCCAACGCCGACGCCGTCAGAGTCGTGGCACGGTGGACCGATGGATAGCCCCGAGACGCCGTGGCCGGCCGACCCGGACCGGATCACGATCACCGGGATCGAGGCGGTCGGACACCATGGCGTACTCCCCGAGGAACGCCGTCAGGGCCAGCGTTTCCTGGTCGATCTGGAGCTGGCGCTGGACACCAGGCCCGCAGCCTGGTCGGATGATTTATCGCGTACTGTCGACTATGGAAGCCTGGCCCAGCGGGTGCATGATGCCGTGGCGTCAGATCCCGTCGAACTGATCGAGACCCTGGCGGAGCGGGTCGCCGGTCTGGTCCTCGATGTGGAGCCGGTGCAATGGGTCCGCGTCACGGTCCACAAGCCGGAAGCACCGATCCCGGTGGCGTTCACTGACGTCGCCGTCACGATAGAGCGGAGTCGCACGTGACTGAGACCCCCAACCCGAACATTCCCAACACGGACACGATGACTGGCGAGATGCACCCGATCCGCCAGGCCGTGCTGTCGTTGGGATCCAACCTGGGGGAGCGGTTCGCCACGATCGAGGGCGGCGTCAACGCCCTTGCCGACACGCCTGACGTGACCGTCGTCGCGGTCTCTCCGGTCTACGAGACGTTGCCGGACGACGCACCGGAGGGGTCACCGAAGTTCCTGAACGCGATGCTGCTGGTGGACACGACGCTGTCGGTCCACACCCTGCTCGAGCGGTGTCTCGCAGTGGAGGCTGCGTTCGGCCGCGAACGGACCGGCATCCGGCACGAGCCGCGGACGCTCGACGTCGACCTCATCGTCGTCGGCGACCGAGTGGTCGACGACGAACTAAAACTGCCGCACCCGGCCGCGCATCGCCGCGCCTACGTCCTGCGGCCCTGGCTCGACGTCGACCCCGAGGCCTTCCTGCCCGGCCACGGCCTGGTCGTCGAACTGCTCGACAAGCTCGACGAGTCGGGCATCCAGCGCCGCGACGACCTGCCGATCTACATTTAGCTGGTGCTCGGACATCCCCGGCCCCACCGAGCGCGAACGAGGACGTGCGGTGAGTGAGCACGAAGGACGGCTGCGGACGACTGCCGCGGCCACCCTGGCAGTCGTCGCGCTGATCGGACTGGCGGTGGGTGGAGCCATCCGGCCACTCATCGAACGCGGCGGCGGCATCGCGCCGACCGTACCGTGGGCGGCCGCGCTGACCCTGGCGTTCCTGGCCGCCGTACTCGGTGGGCTGGCGTGGACGACGTATCGCACCATCCATCAGCATCGGCGCCGGATCGAGCCGCAGCGCGCGGTCAACCTGCTGGTGTTCGGCAAGGCGAGCGCGATTGCCGGCGCCGCCGTCGCGGGCGGATATCTCGGCTACGGGTTGAGCTGGATCGACTCCGCCAGCGACGCAGCACTTCCTCGCGAACGTCTGGTGCACTCGCTCGTCGCCTGCGCTGCCGCGGCGGCCGCCATGACCGGTGGACTGCTGCTCGAGCGGGCCTGCCGGGTGCCCGGTGACAAGGACGAAGACGGATCCGGTGAGCCGGACGCCGAAGGCGGCGTGGCACCGGACAATAATCACGGCTGACCCCTACGCTTAGGGCCCATGCCATCGAACCGACGCCGTCGGCGCAGTGTCCGCGTGACGGTCGCTGTCCTCCTGCTTGCGGTCGCCGGTCTCGTCGTTCTCGCCGCTGTTCTGATCGCGGAGTTGGTCGTGCTCATGGGCGCGGCCGCAGTGGCGCTGTTTGCTGGCGTCGGCGCGGTACGCCTGGTGCTCAATGAACTGGTCCGAAGCCGCCGGGACGCGGCCGAGGACCGAGCCGTCCAGGCTCGTGCCTACCAGAAGCTGGCTGCTCGCAGGGCCGACGAGCACGCGACTTTTGCCGATCAGATCACCGCCCGCCTCGAAGCGGCGACCTCCAGGGTGACCGAGCTCCGTGGGACTCTCCGTCTCGCCGAGCGCCGATCCGACCTGGCCGAACAGCGTGCCAAGCACGAGGCGCGTCGACGTGTGGAGCTGCAGACCCGACTCGAGCGTCACGACACGGTCGTTGCGGCCGTGGATGA
>JALDXR010000085.1:0-10052 GCA_032154865.1 Nocardioidaceae bacterium | reverse complement strand
GGCCGTACTTGCGCGCGATCGAGACGACCAGGCGCAGGTTGGCGTTGATGAACTCCTGAAGCGCGCGGCGGCCGTCGGCGGCGAGCCACTCCAGCTCCTCGCGGGTGGCGCTGCCAGGGGCGCCGCCCTTGCGGCGTCCGACCCGGCCCTCGGCCAGCAGGTGCTCGGCCATCAGGCCGGCCTCGATGGCCTTGCTCAGCTCGACCTCGCGCGCGGCGTCGAGCAGGGGCGTCCGGGCGATCTCGTCCAGATACATGCCGACGCTGTCGCGTCCCTCGTTCGCCTCACGGGAACGACGAGACTCGCGGGCCGACTCGTTCGTCGACTCGCGGGTGATCGTAGCCGTACTCATGTGGCGGTCAACTCCTTCATCCCGTCTCGGATCCCCCCTGGATCCGACACTGTCTATAACGCGCTGACACCCTCGCTGGATTCCTTGTTCGCCCACTGTGATCTAGACGTTGTACCCAGGAGACGAGTCGCGGGCCGGAGAAGTTGCCGCTCTCAGGGCATTCTCAGGACGCGGTCAGGACACGTTTATGTGACGGCGCCCAAGGGGTCTGCCCGGCCTAGCCCGAGGCGAGCGGCTGATGGGGCGCACCGGCCACGTCGAGCGCCCACGAGTAGAGGTAGGCGGTCTCTTTCCACTGTTCGTAGCGCCCGCTGACCCCGCCGTGACCGGCCGACATCTCGGTCTTCAGCAGGACCTGGCTGTCGTCGGTCTTGGTGGCCCGCAGCCGCGCCACCCATTTCGCCGGCTCGACGTAGAGCACCCGGGTGTCGTTGAGGCTGGTCATCGCCAGGATGGGCGGATAGTTCTGGTCGGCGATGTTCTCGTACGGTGTGTAGCTCTTCACGTAGGCGTAGACCTCGGGATCGTGGAGCGGATCGCCCCATTCGTCCCATTCGATCACGGTGAGCGGAAGGGATGGATCGAGGATCGACGTCAGCGCGTCGACGAACGGCACGACCGCGAGCACCCCGGCGAAGGCGTCCGGCGCCAGGTTGACCGCCGCTCCGACGAGCAGGCCACCGGCGCTGCCACCATGGGCGATCAGCCGGTCGGGTGCCGACCAACGCCGCTCGCTGAGGTGGCGGGCAGCCGCGACGAAGTCGGTGAAGGTGTTGATCTTCGACAGCGTCTTGCCGTTGTCGTACCACGCCCGGCCCATCTCGCCGCCGCCGCGGACGTGGGCAACGGCGAACACCATGCCGCGATCCAGCAGGGACAGCCGGGCCACCGAGAACGACGGATCGATGCTGAGCTCGTAGGAGCCGTAGCCGTAGAGCATCGCCGGGGCAGAACCGTCGCGCGGGGTGCCTTTGCGGCATACGACGGAGATCGGGACCTTGGTGCCGTCGGCGGCGGTGGCCCACTCCCGGTGCTGCTCGTAGTCGTCCGGGTCGTATCCGCCGAGCACCGGCTGCTGCTTGCGCAGGGCGAGCTTGCCGGTCGCGACGTCCAGGTCGTAGACGGTCGACGGAGTGACGAACGAGGCGTAGCCCAGCCGGAACAGGGGCTGATCCCACTCGGGGTTGCCGGCGGGTCCGCAGGCGAAGAGCTCCTCGTCGAAATCGATCTCGTGCCGTTCGCCGTAGCCCGCGTCGGTGAGTGGCAGCACCGCGAGCCGGGTCAGCGCGTCGCGACGGTAGCTGAGCACCAGGTGGCCGGCGAACGCGTCGACGCTCTCGAGCCGGGTGTCGAGCCGGTGCTCGAGGACAGGCTGCCAGCGCTCCGGCCCGGGGTCGTCGGCCGGCGCCTCGACGAGCGCGAAGTTCTCGGCGTCCTCGTTGTGCAGGATGAGGAAGCGATCCTCGCCGCCGACGACGGCGTGTTCGAGGGAGTACTCCACGCCGGTCCGCCGCGGCGCCACGACGCGAAGCTCACCGTCGGGCCGGTCGGCCTCGAGCACCCGGATCTCGGTGGTGATCCTCGACCCGGCCGACACGACGAGGTATTTGCGGCTGCGGGTCAGCCCGACCCCCACCCAGAAGCGGTCGTCGGTCTCCTCGTAGACGATCTCGTCCTCGGACGCGGCGGTGCCGAGGCGGTGGCGCCACACCCGGTACGGCCGCCACGCGTCGTTGACGGTCAGGTAGAAGTACGTCGAGCCGTCCAGCGACCAGGTGCCGCCGTAGAAGGTGTTCGGCACCTCGTCGGGGAGCAGCTCGCCGGTCCGGAGGTCCTTGAACCGCAGCGTGTAGCGCTCGTCCCCGACGGTGTCGGTCGAGTAGGCCAGCCGGTGCCCGTCGGTGCTGAGGTCGAACGTGGCGAGGGAGAAGAACTCGTGTCCTTCGGCCTCGGCGTTGTTGTCGAGCAGCACCTGTTCGCCGTCGATGTCGACCCCGGGCTCCAGGGACGGGGGAGTCCAGTCCGTGGCGTCGGCGATCGGGCAGCGACAGTGGACGGCGTACTGCTTGCCCTCGATGGTGCGGCTGTAGTACCACCACGAGCCGCGTCGGGTCGGCACCGACAGGTCGGTCTCGAGGGTGCGTGACTTGATCTCGTCGAAGATCGCCTGCCGCAGCCCCTCGAGATGGGCCGTCTCCTGCTTGGCGTAGGCGTTCTCCGCTTCGAGGTACGCCACGACTTCCGGATCGTCCTTGGCGCGCAGCCACTCGTACTGATCCACGACGGTGTCGCCGTGATGGGTTCGCTCGGTCGGCACCTGCTTGGCGACCGGCGGTGAGAGACGAGAAGCCTGCGTCATGTGGATGACCGTATCCGGCCATCCAAGTCGACTCGATGCAGCATCGGGTCGTCGGAGCCGAACGTTCGGACCGGGCCGTCTGGATGCTCCTGCGTCTCGAAGCGCACGGTGACACGGCCCCGGCCGGATCCCCACACCCAGCCGGCTCCCCACTGGTCGTGCCGCACGTCGCTGCCGGGCGGCCAGGTGCGCTCGCTCGGCGCCTGTGGAGACAGCTCGTCGAGCGGGTCGGGCACGTCGTCAGCCTCGCCGGGCTCGTCGGCGAACAGATCGTCCTGGATCCAGTCCGCCAGGCCCGAGACGCCGACTCCCAGCAGGCGTACGCCCGCGGTCGTGTCGAGTTCGGCGAGGAGCCCGGTGGCCAGCCGCGAGATCGTACGGGCGTTCGCGGTCGGTCCGGCCAGCGTCGTGGACCTGGTGTTGGTCGAGAAGTCGTGATGGCGAACCTTGAGGGTGATCGTCCGGCCGGAGAGCCCGTGCTTCTCGAGCCGTTCGGCGACCCGGCCTGACATCCGCGTGACAATCGCGGTCAGGACGGTCCGGTCGACCAGGTCGGTGTCGAAGGTGTCCTCGATGCTGATCGACTTGGTCTCGCGTTCGGCGACGACGGGACGCTCGTCCTCGGCCCGGGCGAGCCGGTAGAGCGCGTGGCCGTGTGCCGTGCCGAGCACCCGGGCCAGCTCCTCCTGCGAGATGGTCTCGAGCTCGGCGACGGTGTGGACACCGATCCGGCGCAGCCGCTCGGCGGTGGCCGGACCGACCCCGGGGATCACGGTGACCTGCATCGGCCGCAGCAGCTCCTGCTCGGTGCCCGGAGCGACGATGAGGAGTCCGTCCGGCTTCGCGAGCTCGCTGGCGATCTTGGCGACCAGCTTCGAGGTCGCGATCCCGATCGACGCGGTGAGTCCTCCGGTGAGGTCGGCGATCTCGGCTCGGAGCCTGGCGGCGAGGGCGGCCAGCGCCTCCGGATCGGTCCCGGCCGGCGGGACGGCGGCGGCCAGGTCGGCGGCGGCCAGGTCGACGAACGCCTCGTCGACCGACAGCGGCTCGACCAGCGGCGACAGCTCGCGGAGCCGGGCCATCACGATGTCGCTGCTCCGCCGATAGGCGTCGAACCAGGGGGCCAGGAAGGCCGCGTGGGGGCATCGGGAGCGGGCTTCGGACGTCGACATCGCGGAGCGGACCCCGAACCTGCGGGCTTCGTAGGACGCGGTCGCGACGACGCCGCGTCGGCCGACTCCGCCGACCACGACGGGCCGTCCGCGCAGCGAGGGCTTGTCGCGTTGTTCGACCGCGGCGAAGAAGGCGTCCAGATCCAGGTGCAGGACCGTGGCGTCGCCGCGCATTTCCACATCGTGGCAGCCGAAGCCGACAATCCACAGCCGGCGTCTGCGCCCGTGCGGTGCGGTCGGTTCGCGGCCACTCTTGCGGGCATGACGAACCTCTCCCAAGCACCTCAGGCCGAGCCGGTGCGGGTCGCCGACCTCGGCGATCTGCTCGCCGGGCTGCCCGTTCTGTTCGGCTTCCGCCCGACCGACTCGCTGATCGTGATCTGCCTGGAGGCTCCCCGCGGGCGCATCGGCTTCCGGCTGCGGGCCGACTTCCCGCCGCCCGACAGCGCCGAAGCGGTCGCGGACTACCTCGTCGAGGTGCTGCGGCGCAACGCGGCCGAGGTTGTGCTCGTCGTGGCCTGCTCCGACGACCCCACGGTGGCCGACCCCGCGGTGACGGCGCTCTTCGGCCGGCTGCGGTCGGCCGCGATCGAGGTACGCGACGCGGTGCGATGCGACGGGCGCCGCTTCTGGTCGTACGTCTGCGACGATCCGGCCTGCTGTCCGCCGGAGGGGCGCGCATATGACGAGGGTTCGAGTCGTCTCGTCGCCGAAGCGGTGCTGGCCGGGATGGAGCTGCTCCCGGATCGGGCCGCGCTCGCCGATCGGGTGGCGGCCGTCGACGGACCGGATCGGCAGCGGCTGGAGAGCCTGACGGCGACGGCGGAGCAGGAGCTGGCCGACGAGCTCGGCGACCGTGCACCCGCGACGATGCAGCACGACCGGCAGCTGCTCGAGGCTGGCGTCCGGTGCGTCAGCGAGATCGTCGAGGGACAGCTCGCCGATCCGGACGCGGGGCTGCCCGACCTGGCGGCGGCCAGGCTGTCGGTCTGGTGCTCCCTCACGGTCGTGCGGGACACCGTCTGGGCGGGGATCGACGGCGACAACGCGGTTGATCACCTGCGGATCTGGTCCGGTGTGGCCCGCCGGGTCGTGCCGCCCTACGAGCTCCCGGTGCTCGGCCTCACCGGATTCAGCGCCTGGCTGAGCGGTGACGGCGCGCTGGCCTGGTGCGCCATCGAGCGGGCCGACGAGATCGATCCCGACGATGCGCTGACCGATAAACTCCGTGATCTCCTGATTCGGGCGATTCCGCCGTCGAGTTGGGTGCCGCCGGCTCAGGACCGGATCTGGGGCGACATTCGGGCCTTTTGACGCTGGAGATCGCTCGCCGAGTGGGTCAGGCTTAGCCGTATGGGACGGGACGTCGACACCCGAGTCTTCACCCGCGAAGACCGGACGCGGCACCGAGAGAAGGTCCGGCAGAATCTCGATGTTTTCGAGCGCATGCTGCGTGAGGCCAAGTTCGAGACGGGCAAACCGACGACCGGCATCGAGATCGAGCTCAACCTGGTCGATGTCAACAGCGACCCGGCGCTGAAGAACGCCGAGGCCCTGGAGGCCATCGCCGACCCCGACTTCCAGACCGAGCTCGGCCAGTTCAACCTCGAGATCAACGTGCCACCGCGGCGCCTGGACAGCGGTGGGTTCGCTCGCTTCGAAAAGGACATCCGCGCGAGCCTCAACTCCGCCGAGGACGAGGCCAGCAAGGTCGGCGCCCATCTGATGATGGTCGGGATCCTGCCGACCCTGCGTCCGGACCACATGCGGGCGGACAACCTGTCGGCCAACCCGCGCTACGAGCTGTTGTCCGAGCAGATCCTCGCCGCGCGTGGTGAGGACATCCTGATCGAGATCGACGGCGTCGACCGATTGCGGACCACGGCGGACAGCATCGTCCCGGAGGCGGCCTGCACCAGCACGCAGCTCCACCTCCAGGTGGGTCCGGAGGAGTTCCCCGAGTACTGGAACGCCTCCCAGGCGATCGCCGGCATCCAGCTCGCGGTCGGGGCCAACTCACCGTTCCTGCTGGGCAAGGAGCTGTGGCGCGAGACCAGGATCGCCCTGTTCGAGCAGGCCACCGACACCCGGAGCGAGGAGCTCAAGGCGCAAGGCGTGCGACCCAGGGTCTGGTTCGGCGAGCGTTGGATCACGTCGATCTTCGACCTGTTCGAGGAGAACGTCCGCTACTTCCCGGCGCTGCTCCCCATCACCGACGACGAGGACCCGGTCGAGGTGCTGGAGCGGGGAGACACCCCCGAGCTCGCTGAGCTGCGGCTGCACAACGGCACGATCTATCGGTGGAACCGACCGGTCTACGACGTGGTCCGCGAGCAGCCCCACCTTCGCGTCGAGAACCGGGTGCTCCCGGCCGGCCCGACCGTCGTCGACACCCTGGCCAACGCCGCGTTCTACTTCGGCCTGACCCGTGCCCTGGCCAGCGACGAGCGACCGCTGTGGTCGCAGATGTCCTTCTCGGCGGCCGAGGAGAACTTCCACGTCGCGTCCCGCGAAGGCATCGAGGCGCAGCTCTACTGGCCCGGGCTCGGCACAGTTCCGGCCGCTGAGCTCGTGCTCCGTCGACTGCTTCCGATGGCCTACAAGGGGCTTGACGACTGGGGAGTCGACGCAGACGAGCGCGACCGTCTGCTCGGCATCATCGAGCAGCGCTGCGTCCGGCACAGCAACGCCTCCTCCTGGCAGTCCCAGGCCTTCCACACCCTGTTCGACCGCAACTCGCTCGACCGGATCGATGCCTTGCGTGGCGTCGTCGACCGCTACAACGACCACATGCACAGCAACGAGCCCGTGCACAGCTGGCCGCCGGCCTGAGGCGTCGCCGGTCCGGTGCGGCCCCGGTCACGCGCTCCGGGGTCGTCTGGGCGTCGACCACCACCGGCAGGCTCCTTTCGGCAGCAACAGCCAGCCCCAGCGGGTCACGACGAGACAGTCCGGCGCCGGGCCCCCGAAGGCCGCGGCGGCGTGCCGGAGGGCAGCCGCCCATTCCACGTCGCCGTCGGAGGCCTCCGGCGGTCCGGGCCGGGTCCAGACGCCCAGCAGATCCCGGCCCGGCGCGTGGCTGAGCAGGCGCATCGCGATCTCGCGGCGCAGTGGCCAGTCGAGTGGTTCCGGATCCTCGGATCGGGTCGGTCGGCCGCACCACCAGGCCAGGTCACCCTCGGCCGCCGCGAATCCGTCGAGCGGACTGATCGTCATCGATGGCGTCAGTCGCCGGGTCGCGATGCTGGCGCGGATGGCGATCACCCGCCGATTCGCGAGCCGGGTGATTCCCGCGTCGACCCCGTCGGACGGCTCGGCGGCGTCGCAGTGCCCGGCTGACTCGGTCGTCACGTCCCTAGCTTGTCGCGCTGATCTCGGCGAATCCGGCTGTCCACAGGCCAGGTCCGATAGCCTCGCGAACGCACCGTAGGCCGAGGTGGGAGAGAGGGAGGCCGCATATGGGCACGATCGTCGTAGGTTACGTCCCCAAGGCGGAAGGTCGAGCCGCGCTGCGCCGTGCCGTCGAAGAGGCGCAACTGCGCGATTCCAAGCTCGTCATCGTCAACTCACACCGTGGCGGACGTGACTTCGACCGGGAGGACGCGGTCGAGACCGAGTCGCAGTTGCAAGAGGTGCGGGATCAGCTCGATGAGACCGGCGTCGAGCACGAGATCCGCCAGCTCGTCCGAGGCATGGATCCGGCCGAGGACCTGATCTCGGTCGCCGAGGAGGTCAGGGCGGAGATCGTGGTGATCGGGCTGCGCCGGCGTACCCCGGTCGGCAAGCTGATCCTGGGCAGCAACGCACAGCGCGTACTGCTGGACGCGACCTGCCCGGTGCTGGCCGTCAAGGCGGCCGAATAAGGCGGATTCGGGGTGTCGCCAGGGTCAGATGTGTCTCGAGGCGGTTCACGTGGCAAACTGATCGATGCCGCAGTTGACTCGTGGCTGGTGAGCTGCGCGCAAATACCCGTCATCGAGAGGTCATACGTGTCGCCCCGCGCTTCCTGGCAACTCCCCGAGAACCTGCTGTCCGACCCGACCCTTCGTGGGCTCTTGCATAAGGGGCGAAGTCGCGGCTCAGTCACAGTCGAAGCGGTCGAGGCGGCGGTGGCGTCCGTCGGCCTGGACGCTCGCGGCCGCACCGCACTGCTCGACCTCCTGGTGTGCGAGGGCATCAGGATCGACGGCGCCAGCGCGGACAGCCTGGCGGCCACGCCGGTGCTCGCCGCGACCAGCTCGGTGAAGGCGCGAGCGGCGAAGCGGGCCGCGGCCAAGAAGGCAGCGGCCAAGAAGAGCGCGGACAAGAAGAAGTCCAGCGCCAAGCCGGCCGCCAAGAAGTCCACGAAGAAGACCGCCTCGAAGCGTGCCGCCGGGCGCAAGGGCGCCAAGTCGGGTTCGGACTTCGTCGAGATCGAGGTCGGCGGCCAGCTCCGCAAGGACGCCAACGGCAAGACGATCCTCCCCGACATCGACGACGCGGTGTTCGAGAAGGACCTCGCTGAGGATCCGACCCTCAAGGAGGACGAGAAGGAGGGCTTCGTCCTTTCGGCCGCCGACGAGGGCGACGAGCCGGAGCAGCAGGTCATGGTCGCGGGGGCCACGGCCGACCCGGTCAAGGACTACCTCAAGCAGATCGGCAAGGTGCCGCTGCTCAACGCCGGCCAGGAGGTCGAGCTCGCCAAGCGTATCGAGGCCGGCCTGTTCAGCGAGGAGAAGCTCGGCAGCGGCGACAAGGTCTCGGTGAAGCTCCACGAGGAGCTCGAGTGGATCGCCGAGGACGGCCGCCGGGCCAAGACGCACCTGCTCGAGGCCAACCTGCGGCTGGTCGTGAGCCTCGCCAAGCGCTACACCGGCCGCGGCATGCTGTTCCTGGACCTGATCCAGGAGGGCAACCTGGGTCTGATCCGTGCGGTCGAGAAGTTCGACTACACCAAGGGCTTCAAGTTCTCGACCTACGCGACCTGGTGGATCCGGCAGGCGATCACCCGGGCGATGGCCGATCAGGCTCGGACGATCCGGATCCCCGTCCACATGGTCGAGGTCATCAACAAGCTGGCCCGCGTCCAGCGGCAGATGCTGCAGGACCTGGGCCGCGAGCCGACCCCGGAGGAGCTCGCCAAGGAGCTCGACATGACGCCGGAGAAGGTCGTCGAGGTCCAGAAGTACGGCCGCGAGCCGATCTCGCTGCACACGCCACTGGGCGAGGACGGCGACTCGGAGTTCGGCGACCTGATCGAGGACTCCGAGGCGATCGTGCCCGCCGACGCGGTGTCGTTCACGCTTCTGCAGGAGCAACTGCACGCGGTCCTCGACACGCTGTCGGAGCGGGAGGCCGGCGTCGTCTCGATGCGCTTCGGCCTCACCGACGGCCAGCCGAAGACGCTGGACGAGATCGGCAAGGTCTACGGCGTGACGCGGGAGCGGATCCGCCAGATCGAGTCCAAGACGATGTCGAAGCTGCGGCACCCGTCCCGCTCGCAGGTGCTGCGCGACTACCTCGACTGACAGGTATCCGATTCGGCGCGAACAAGACTCTTCTGGCACTCGTCGGCGTCGGTTTGGTTGTCGCCGCCATGCCCACGGTGCGCTCGTATGCTGCTCCCGCTGCCGGCGCGGACGACGACAGCGCCCGCAGCTTCGATGCCAAGGCCGCTCCACACTGCTGGGCCTTTGCGGGCGCCCCCGGAAGTCGAAGAACGGCGACCGCGTGTTGGTCCTCGGCTCGATGGGCTGTCGCGACAACCCGCCGCCATTCGTCCGTGTCGTTGTCCAGCTTCAGCAGAAGGTCCGCTCCGGTGGCGACTTCGC
Organism: Nocardioidaceae bacterium; assembly: GCA_032154865.1. Classification (GTDB taxonomy): domain Bacteria; phylum Actinomycetota; class Actinomycetes; order Propionibacteriales; family Nocardioidaceae; genus DATFRX01. Next base: position 359 of record JALDXR010000085.1, on the reverse strand, counting down.
CTTCTCCACCAAGCGGACGGCCACTGGCACCTCAGTCGAATGGGTCAGCGGCCGCGCGTCGATGCGCTGCCACCCTGGCACTTTCCGGTCACGGGGCCACTTCTTGTATCGCTTTAACCGAGCCAACCCCCTGGAATCGCCTTACCTCCTTCGCTGGGCCGACGAGAACGTTCCGCCGCTGCTAGTTGGCCAACCTCTGCGCATAGCCTCACAACGACGGCGGGCCTGGGGTGAGCCGGAGCCCGACGTGGACGTGCAGACGTCCACAAACGAGCGCATGCAAATCGGCACGCCCGCGCGGATCGCGGCTACTTGTTGACTTCTCCTTACGGCGGCAGTCGGGCCAGGCTGTTGTCGAG
>JALDXR010000084.1:0-10083 GCA_032154865.1 Nocardioidaceae bacterium | reverse complement strand
ATGCACACCCGATGCCGGATTCGCCGCCATGAGCCGCGGCTCGTCAAGCCTGCCTCAGTGCCCCAGCGCCTTGAACACCTCGGTGGCGTGGGGTCCCGTCGGTATCCGGCTCCCCTCGAGCTCGACCTTCGCGCTGCTGTCGTCGTCGATCAGCTCGAGTACGCGTACGGAGACCCGCTCGTGGACCTTGATCGTCAGCTCGTCGCGCGGGATCCGGAAGACCAGCCGGCCGGGCTCGTCGTGTCGGTTGTGCTCGGCGAAGCCGTACACGGCCTGCGGGGAGACCCCGACCAGCATCCGCCTGGGGAGCCCCGATTCGTCTTGCTGCCGGTGCATGCCGACGAGGAATCCGGCGGCACCGGCGACCGAACCGGCAAAGTTTCCGGCGAGGTCACCGGCGCTGCTGCCGACCATCCCGCCGATCTCGCCGGCACCGATGGTTCCGCGCGGAAGGAACTCCCCCACGGCGGTGACCTGATCCTGGATGCCTTGATCGTTCACCGCTTCCTGCACGATCTCGATCATCTTCTTCTCGGACATGGCGCCCTCCGGGTCGATCCTCACGTCGATCCTGAGCGCGCGCGCCGGGGTCGGCTTCCCCCTCGCCGGGTGATCTCAGCGCCGCCGCTTCTCCCGGGTGCGCTGTCGCAGGTGCAGTGGCGTCCCGACGAAGCCGAACTCCTCGCGGAGCCGGCGCTCGATGAACCGCAGGTACGACGCCTCGAGCTTGCCCGACGTGAACAGGACGAATGTCGGCGGCATCGCCTGTGCCTGGGTCCCGAACAGTACCTTCGGCTGCTTGCCGCTGCGCACCGGATGTGGATGCTCGGCGACCAGCCGGCCGAGGAAGGAGTTCAGGGCGCCGGTCGGGACGCGGGTCTGCCACCCCTCCAAGGCGGCGTCCAGCGCCGAGACGAGACGGTCGACGTGCCAGCCCGTCCGCGCGGCGACGTTGATCCGAGGCGCCCAGGTCACCCGGGCCAGCTCGCGCTCGACCTCGCGCTCGAGGATCATCCGTCGGTCGTCGTCGACCAGATCCCACTTGTTGAAGGCCAGGATCAACGCGCGGCCGGCTTCGGCCACGGAGGCGATGATGCGCTGGTCCTGCTCGGACAGCGGCTCCCCCGCGTCGAGGACCACGACCGCGACGTCGGTCCGCTCGATCGCGGTCTGGGTACGCAGGCTCGCGTAGTACTCGTGCCCGGACGCCTCTCGTACCCGGCGCCGGATGCCGGCGGTGTCGACGAACCGCCAGGTCCGGCCGCCGAGCTCGACCAGCTCGTCGACCGGGTCGACGGTCGTGCCCGCGACGGCGTCGACGACGACGCGGTCCTCGCCGGCGAGCCGGTTGAGCAGGCTCGACTTGCCGACGTTGGGCTTGCCCACGATCGCGACCCGGCGCGGACCGCCCTCGTCCGGCTCCTCCTCGGCCGGCACCGACGGGAACGCGTCGACGATCGCATCGAGCAGGTCGCCGCTGCCACGGCCGTGCAGCGCCGAGACGGGGTACGGCTCGCCGACGCCCAACGCCCACAGGGCCGCCGCCTCGGCCTCGCCACGGACGTCGTCGACCTTGTTCGCGGCCAGGATGATCGGCTTGCCGGAGCGACGCAGGATGCGGACGACGGACTCGTCGGAGTCGGTGATCCCGACGGTCGAGTCGACGACGAACAGGACCGCATCTGCGGCGCTCGCGGCCAGCTCCGCCTGCGCCGTGACGGCCTCGCCCAGGCCGCGCGCGTCGGGGTCCCAGCCGCCGGTGTCGACGACGGTGAAGTCCCGGCCGCTCCAGGTGGCGTCGTAGGCGACCCGGTCGCGGGTGACACCCGGAACGTCCTCGACGACGGCGGCCCGGCGGCCCAGCAGGCGGTTGACCAGAGTCGACTTGCCCACGTTGGGCCGGCCGACAACGGCCAGCACGGGCCGTACGCCTGGCTCCGCGTCGGTGGGAGGCTCGGTGTCGGTGGTGGTCACCGGTCTCCGCCGGGAGTCGGCTCGTTGGCGCCAGGCCTGGGGGTGGCCGGATCACGATGCTCGTCGGAGGCTGCGTCGCTGCGGGCGATCGACCCGGGCTCCGGGCCCTCCGCGTCTGGAGCCGCCCCCGGCAAGGTCCCGCCGCACAGCCGCTGGGCCTGCTCGATGTGCTCCATGAACCGTTTCTGCAGATCCTCGGTGAGCGCCAGGATGTCGGCGGACCGGCGCGGCCACGGCTTGACCGGCACCGTGATGGGCTGGCCGTAAACGACGTCGACCCGCTGACCACGCGGCGGCAGGTCGCTGACCGACGTGCCCGGCAGCCGACTGCCGAACACCGCGACCGGCACGACCGGCGCGCCGGTCACCGTGGCGAGGTAGGCCCAGCCGCGTTTGACGTACCGGCCGTCGCCGGATCCCCGGCTGCCCTCGGGATAGATCGCGAGCGCCTTGCCGTCGCGCAGCACCCGCAGGGCGCGCTTGACGGCGAGCGGATCGACATTGAACCGGTCGAGTGGGATCTGTCCGCCGGCGCTGAGGATCGGCTTGAACGCGCCACGGAACATCTCGCGCTTGATCATCGCGTGGACGGTTCGCGGTGCCGTGACGACGAGCAGTGGCCCGTCGAGATAGCCGACATGGTTGGGCGCCAGCAGCACCGGCCCCTGGCGCGGTACGTGATGGTCGTCGTGGATGTGGATGTCGTACCACCGCCGCAGCAGCGCCGAGGCACCCGGCCGGCTGAGCCGGAGCACCCGGTCCCCCAGAGGGTCGACATCGTGCGTACGAGGAAGGGCGTGATGCGAGAGGCTCATGGCCGCCGCGTCCCGGATTCGGCGGGCAGCTCCTTGACCATGGCGACGATGCGGTCGATGACATCCTCCAACCCGAGACTCGTCGTGTCCACGACGACCGCGTCCGCCGCCTGGGTCAGCGGCGACGCCTTCCTCGTCGAGTCCAGGGTGTCACGCCGAGCCAGATCCGCCTCGGTCATATTCACCTGATCCGCAGATCCGCCGGTCTCCGCATGGCGGCGGGCCGCCCGCTCGCCCGAGGCCGCGGTCAGGAACACCTTCAGATCGGCGTCCGGCGCCACGACGGCTCCAATGTCCCGACCCTCGACGACGATGCCGCCACGACCGATCAGTTCGCGCTGTTGCGTGACGAGCTGCGTGCGAACGGCTCGTACGGCACTGACGGCGCTGACGGCGGCGGTCACCGCCGGCCCGCGGATCGGACCGGCGACGTCGACCCCGTGGGCCGAGATGGTCGGCGCCCCCGGGTCGGTTCCCACCTCGAGACGTACGGCGGAGACGGCGGCTGCGACGGCGGCCGGGTCATCGACGTCGATCCCGCGCTCGAGCACCGCCCACGTCACCGCTCGGTACATCGCGCCGGTGTCGAGGTAGCGCAGTCCGAGTCGCGTCGCGATGCCGCGCGCCGTCGTCGACTTGCCCGACCCGGACGGACCGTCGACGGCGATGACCAGGTCGCTCCGCTCGCTCATCCACGCCGTCCTTTCACCGATGTACGGACCACCCTTGGGCGGTCAGAGACGTCACCAACCGATCGGCCGAGGACGCCGCCACCACGATCTCCACGAGACCGACCGGCCGGGCCGGGTCGTGGTCGATATGGAGGTCCTCGACGTTGACACCAGATTGTCCCGCATCGGCGAACAGCCGGGCCAACTCGCCGGGTCGGTCCGGCACCGCGACGTAGACGATCGTCTGCTCCGGCGTCGGCTTGCCGTGCTTGCCGGGGATCAGCTCGGTGCCCGCGACGCCGCGGCGCAGCAACTCGAGGAGCTCGGTCGCGTCCGGCTTGCCGAGCCCGTCGAGGAGTCGATCCATGTCGTCGCGTACGGCGAGCAGCAGCTCCCGCAGCTGGTCGGCGTTGGCCGACACGATCTGGCGCCAGAGGGCCGGATCACCGGCGGCGACCCGAGTCACGTCGCGCAGTCCCTGACCCGACAGGGACAGGTGGGAGTGCGGCGCCTCGACGAGTCGGGCCGCGGCGAGTACGGCGAGCAGATGCGGCAGGTGCGACACCTGGGCGACCGCGGCGTCGTGGTCCTCCGGGCTCAGCTCGACCGGCGACGCTCCACAGGTCGTCGCCAAAGCACGTACAGCCGCCACGGCGTCCCGGCTGGCCGTCTCGTGAGGGGTCACCGCCCACGCCCGGCCCTCGAACAGGGTGGCCGACGCGGCGCCCGGTCCGGAGCGCTCGCTGCCCGCCATCGGGTGACTCCCCACGTAACGCGACGGGTCGACGCCGGAGGCTCGCACCTGCTGCAACGGGGCGGTCTTGACGCTGCCGACGTCGGTCACGACGACGTCGTCCCACCGGCGCAGCGCCTCGACCACCGCATCGCCGAGATGGTCCGGCGGTACGGCGGCGACGACGAGGCCCACTCGATCCGGCTCGTCCGGCACACCCGCGCCCATCTCGACGGCGGCAGCGAGGTTGTCGGCGTCGTGGTCAGTCAGATGAACATCGATTCCGCGTTGCCGAAGCGCCAGGCCGACCGACGTGCCGACCAGACCGGTGCCCACGATCAATACCGGCTGCGGCAACGCCGTACTCATGAGGAAGTGCCGGTCGCGTCGTCATGGTGGGACGCGACGCGGGTGAGGTCGCGGCGTAGGGTCGCCGCGCCGTGGAGATAGACATGAGTCACCTCGGACCGGGTCAGGTCGGTGTCGACGTGGACCATGATCCGGACGATGCGCGGCAGACTGCCCTCGATCTCGAGCTCGCGGGCGCACAGCAGCGGCACGTCGACCAGTCCGAGCCGGCGCGCGGCGTACGCCGGGAACTCGGAGTGGACGTCGTCGGTGGCGGTGAAGATGACGCTGATCAGCTCGTCGATGCTCAGGTCGTTGTCGTCGAGGACCATCGTCAGCAGCTCGCTGACCCGCTCGAGCAGATGATCACGCTCGTCGCGTTCGAGCTGTGTCGCGCCCCGGATCGCGCGCACGGCCATCGGCGAATCCTCCGAGGTGATCGACGACGTCGGCATCGGACGTCTGGCCTGACAAGACGGACACACCCTAACCGAGCGCATCAGGCCCCTTGTCGCCTGTCCGCGCAACGGCCACGGCTGAGTTGAGAGGCGTATGTAGGGGTCCTGGCCCGACGCACGCCTGACAACTCGGAGGGTGCGGCGGTCAGAGGTTGACGCTGTCGAGCAGCGCTCCGAGCTCGTCGGGCGTCAGGTCGCGGGTCTCCCCCGGCCGCATGGAGCCGAGCCTGACGCTGCCGAAGGCGATCCGGGTCAGCCGCTCGACCGGGTGGCCGACCGCGTCGAGCATCCGGCGCACGATGCGGTTGCGGCCCTCGTGGATCGTGAGCTCGAGCAGGGTCCGGCCACCTTGCTTGTCGCGAATCCGGAGCCGATCGGCCGCGGCCGGACCGTCGTCGAGCTCGACCCCGTCCCGAAGCTGTCGCTGCGTCGCCGGTCGTACGACACCGGACACCTGCGCCACGTAGACCTTGTCGATCGCGTACGACGGATGCGTCAGCCGATGGGCCAGGTCACCGTGGTTGGTCAGCAGGATCAGCCCGTCGGTGTCGGTGTCGAGCCGGCCGACATGGAACAACCGCTCCGGCCGGTCCGCAACCAGCTCGGCAAGCGTCGGCCGGCCCTGCGGATCGCTCATCGTGCTGACGACGCCGACCGGCTTGTTGAGCGCCACGTAGACGTGGTCGGTGCGTGGCGGCAGCCGTTGCCCGTCGACCCGGATCACGGCCCGTGCCGGGTCGACGGTCGTGCCGAGCCGGGTCACGACTTCGCCGTCGACCGTCACGCGCCCGGCCAGCATCAGCTCTTCGCACCGGCGTCGGCTGGCGACCCCGCTCTGGGCCAGCAGCTTGTGCAGTCGAACGCGCTCGGCGACGTCGCCGTCACTCGTCAACGTCGGCCATCTCCGGCAGGTACGGCGCGATCTCGGGCAGCTCGTCGATGCTGGACAGGCCCAAGCGTTCGCAGAAGTAGCTCGTCGTCCGATAGAGCACCGCGCCGGTCTCGTCGTCGGTGCCGGCCTCCTCGACGAGCCCGCGGGTCACCAGGGTCCGGATCACGCCGTCGACGTTGACCCCGCGGATCGCGGAGATCCGGCCCCGGCTGATCGGCTGCCGGTAGGCCACGATCGCGAGGGTCTCGAGGGATGCCTGGGTGAGCCGGGACTGCTGGCCCTCGAGGACGAACCGCTCGACCACCGACGCGTACGCCTCCCGGCTGTAGAAGCGCCACCCGCCGCCGACGTGGCGCAGCTCGAAGCCACGCTCCTGCTCGTCGTAGGAGGCGGCCAGAGCCTGCAGGGCCTCGCGTACGGCGGTCGCCGGATGCCCGACGACACCGGCCAGGGTCGCCTCGTCGAGCGGCTGGTCGGCCACCATCAGTACGGCTTCGAGGGCCGGCTGCAGAGCCAGCTCCTCAGTCGGTTCGGTCATCAGACTCCTCGGACTCCGCCGCGGCCGACTCGTCGAACTCGTCGTCGACCGACACCTCCCCCTCGTCGGAGCCGGTCCACCGGATGTGCAGCTCGCCGAAGGGGCTCATCTGGTCGAAGCTGACCATCTTGTCACCGAACAACTGCAGCACGGCGAGGAACCTCGCGACGGTCGTCATCGTGTCCGGTGCATCGGCCACCAGGGCCCGGAAGGTGACCGCCGACGATCGGCGCAGTCGCTCCACGATGACCGCGGCCTGCTCCCGCACGCTCACGATCGACGTGTGGACGTGCGACGTGAGGAGCACCGGCTCCGGCCGCGGCTCCAACGCACCGGCAGCCAGCTCCGCGAACTGCTCCGGCCCGAGTCCGAGCAGGACCTCGGGCAGCAGCTCCGTGAAACGCGGCTCGAGCCCCACTGCCCGGGGATAGCGCCGCTGCTGCTTGACCCACTCCGCGTCGAGGTAGGCCGCCACCTCCTTGAAGGCGCGGTACTGCAGCAGCCGCGCGAACAGCAGGTCCCGCGCCTCGAGGAGGGCCAGATCCTCCTCGTCCTCGACGTCGGCCTGCGGCAGCAGCCGGGACGCCTTCAGATCCAGCAAGGTCGCCGCGACCACGAGGAACTCGGTGGTCTGCTCGAGATCGTCGCCCAGCTGCTTGATGTAGGCCAGGAAGTCGTCGGTCACCTTGGACAGGGCGATCTCGGTGATGTCGAGCTGATGCTTGGCGATCAGGCCGAGCAACAGGTCGAACGGTCCCTCGAAGACGTCCAGCCGGACCGTGAAGTCGCTCGTCGACTCGGCTTCCGGACGCGGTTCGGATTCGGCCACCGCGGACGCCGCCTCAGTCATGGCCCGGACAGGCGGCGCACCAGGTCGGACTCCGCCCCGCGGGTCTCCACGTCGGCCAGCACGATCGCGATCGCCTCCCGGACGACTCGACCACGGTCGACGCCGCCGCCCCACTCGTGGCGCAACCGAAGCCGGGCGTGCTCGAGCTCGAGCAGCTCGTCTGCCGTGACGTAGACCGTCATCTTCTCGTCGTGCTTGACCCGGCCGCTGGTGCGCCGCGACCCCGAGGCCGACCCCGGCGCCGACGCCGGCGATGGCACCTGCGGTCGCTGCCCGTTGGCGGTGCGGCGGCGCGGCGGCTCGACGGTCGGGTCGGCCGTCTCACTGGCCTGTCCGGTCTGGCGAAACAGCTCCTCAGCGCCGGGCAGGCTCACTCGGCGTGGCAACGTGCCCACACCTCTCGAGCCAGCTGGCGATACGCCTGGGCACCCGCGGAGGTGGACGCGTACGAAAGGATCGGCTCACCGGCCACCGTGGAGTCGGAGAACTTCACCGTACGTCGGATCACCGTATGGAACACGGTGTCCGTCCAGCCGTCGACAAGGGTCTTCAGCACCTCCCGACCGTGCAGGGTGCGGCCGTCGTACATCGTGCCGAGCACGCCGATGATCCGCAGCCGTGGGTTGAGCCGGCTGCTGACCTTGTCGATGGTGTCCTTGAGCAGCGCGACGCCACGCAGCGCGAAGTATTCGCAGGCCAGCGGCACGATGACGCCGTGCGACGCGGTGAGGGCGTTGATCGTCAGCAGTCCGAGAGAGGGCTGGCAGTCGATGATGATGACGTCGTAGTCCGACATGGCCGGCGTCAGGACCCGCGCCAGGGTCTGCTCCCGCGCCACCTCGCCGACCAGCTGCACCTCGGCGGCCGACAGGTCGATGTTGGACGGCAGCAGGTCCATCGAGTTGACGTTGGTCTTGCAGACGACGTCCTCGAGATCGACGTCGTCCTGCATGAGCAGGTTGTAGATGCTCAGGTCGAGCTCGTGCGGGTTGAACCCGAGACCCACCGACAGTGAGCCCTGCGGGTCGAAATCGACCAGCAGCACCTTGCGGCCCAGCTCGGCGAGCGCGGCGCCGAGGTTGATGGTCGTCGTGGTCTTGCCGACGCCGCCCTTCTGGTTGCACATCGCCAGCACCAGCGCAGGGCCGTGCTCGGTGAGTGGGGGCGGCTCGGGCAGATCCGGCATCGGACGCCCGGTCGGCCCCATCTGAGGCTTGCCGGCGCCCGACTCGGCGTCAGAGAGGAGGGACGGCGTCGACGAACGGCGGTCGACCGAGTGTTTCTTCACTTGGGCATCGTCTCCCTATCCTGCCGCCCGCGAGCAGACGTACTGTGCCGAAGGATCCTGGCAGACAAGTCGACAACTCGACTCGGCTGCGGTGACTCTAAGCCTTGCCCATCGCCCCATCAAGAAGCCCCGCCAGGGTCGCCCAAATCTGTGTACGAGGATCGCCCGACATACCCAACGCACTCACAGCATGGGGACAATTCTGGGGACGGACGCGGGTGTCCGAGCGCCCTAGCCCCGGGCCCGCGGATGGGCCGTGGCGTAGACCTCGCGCAGCCGGTCGACGGTGACCAGGGTGTAGACCTGGGTGGTCGTCACGGACGCGTGGCCGAGCAGCTCCTGGACGACCCGGACGTCGGCTCCGCCGTCCAGCAGATGGGTCGCGAACGAGTGTCGCAAGGTGTGCGGGGACACCGCGGCCTTGACGCCGGCCCGCTCGGCCGCCTTCGCCAGCACCGTCCAGGCGCTCTGCCGCGACAGCCGGCCGCCGCGCGCGTTGAGGAACACCGCCGGCGTACCCCGCCCGGCGCCGACCAGATCCGGCCGTGCCCGTACGAGATAGCCGGACACCGCCTCCTGCGCGAACGAGCCGATCGGTACGACCCGCTGCTTGCCGCCCTTGCCGGACAGCCGCACCGTCGACGACTCCAGGTCGAGATCGTCGAGATCGAGGCCGACCGCCTCGGAGATCCGGGCGCCGGTGCCGTAGAGCAGCTCGAGCAGCGCCCGATCGCGCAGCGCCAGCCGCGTGCCGGGGGCGCCGGCCGCGTCCAGAATCGCCTCGACGTCGTCGACGGACAGCGCCTTGGGGAGTCGCTTGGGCGGCGACGGCGGATGGACGCCCGCAGCGACGTCGACCTCGACGGCTCCCTCGCGCAGCGCGAACCGGTGCAGCCCCCGGACGGCCACGACGGCCCGCCCGGCGCTGGCCGAGCTCAGCGGCGGATGCTCCTCGTCGCCGGAGCGCAGCTGGGCCAGGAACCCGGACACGTCGGCCTCGGTCACCTGCCGCAGGTCGTCGCGACCGGCACCGGCCAGGTGGTCGGAATAGCGACGCAGATCGCGGCGATAGGACGCCAGCGTGTTCGGCGACAGGCCACGCTCGACCGTCAAATGGTCCATATAGGACACGATCAGCCGATGCAGCGGACTGTCCCGCTCCGTCGCTGCCCTCGTCACCGACTCGGCTCGGCTCAGCTGAGCACCTTCTCCAGGCTGAGGTGTTCGCGGCCGTGCGCGTCGGCGACCGGGCCGTAGGTGAGGTAGCCGTCGTGGGTGTTGAGGCCTAGGGCCAGGCTGTGGTCGTCGCGCAGCGCCTGCTTCCAGCCCTTGTTGGCCAGCGCCACGGCGTACGGCAGCGTCACGTTGGTCAGCGCGTACGTCGACGTGTGCGGCACCGCACCGGGCATGTTCGCCACGCAGTAGAAGACCGAGTTGTGCACCTGGTAGGTCGGCTCGGCATGGGTCGTGGGCCGCGAGTCCTCGAAGCAGCCGCCCTGGTCGATCGAGATGTCGA
>JALDXR010000550.1:0-3017 GCA_032154865.1 Nocardioidaceae bacterium | reverse complement strand
CCGCCATTCGCCGGGCACACCCTTGAGCTCATGGGAGCCACGGTCTTCGAATTGGAGCCCGGAGCCGGTCACGAGCTCGCGGACGGTCGAAGAGACGAAGACCTGCCCGGGGCCGGCCAGCGCCGACACGCGGGCACCGATGTGCACCGCTATCCCCTGCACGTCGTCTTCCGTCAGCTCGACCTCGCCCGTATGCACTCCAGCTCGTATTGCCAAACCGATGGCGTCGACGGCGTCTCGCACCGCCGTCGCGCACTGGATCGCGTGTCGCGGCGAATCGAATATCGCGAGGAACCCGTCGCCGGCCGTGTTCATCTCGCGACCGCCGAACCGGGCCAGATGGTCGCGGAGCACGGCGTGGTGGCGGGCCAGCAACTCGCGCCAGACGCGGTCACCGAGCGTCGCCGCCCGCCCTGTCGAGTCCACGATGTCGGTGAACAACACCGTCGTCAGAACGCGGTCCCGTCGCGGCAGGGGACGGGTACCCGTGAGGAACGCCTCGATCTCGTCGGCGATGGGATCCACGTCGTCTGAATAGATTGCCGTTCCGGTGCCGTCGAGCTCGACTAGCCGTGCGTCTGGCAAGGCATCGGCCCAGGCGCGCGAGCTCCGGATCGGGAGAACCTCGTTCCCCCGGCGGTGGAGGAGAAGGGTGGGGGCGACGACCTCTGGCAAGCGGTCGACCGCGTCCCAGTCCGCCTGGTCGCGGAAAAACTCTCCTGCCGGGATGCCGCTCGACGCGGATCGGTTGTAGCGACGGAACCAGGCCGGGAATCCCGGCTCGTCCTTGCGACTGGGTGCGACAATCGCCAGGTGCGCGTCGAGGTCGATGCGTTGCGAGGCGTCGGTGATGCGATCCATCATCGACATGTCGACCCCGTACGAGTCGTCAGAGGACTGTATGAGTCTGGGAGCGGACTCGAAGATGACGAGAGCCCGAACCCGCCCCGGATGCTCCGCAGCGAACAGGGTCGCGACCAGGCCGGCGTCCGTCGTGCCGAACAATGCGGGTCGGGCGGCGCCCACCGCGTCCATCACCACGCCCCAATCGTCGACCTGCTTCCAGATGCTGGGCAGTTCGCGCAGTCCGTCGGACATGCCCATGCCCCTGCGGTCGAATCGGATCAGCCGGGCAAACGAGCCCAGTCGATCGTAGAGCCGGCGCAACTGTGGGTCTTCCCAGGCGATCTCGAGGTGCGAGACCGTGCCGTGCATCATCACGATGTCGATGTCGCCCCCGCCAGTGACCTGATAAGCGATGTGAACGCCGTCGGCCGCCAATGCGTACTCGGTTTCTGCCTCGATCATGAGTCACCGATGGCGCCCGGTCGCGACCGGAGGGCCGTCATCACCGCCCGTTGCGCGGCCGCTGTCGACCTGTCATTTCCGAGGTCGGCCAGGGCTCGGTGAGTGAGGTCGATCAGCTCTCTGGTCCCGCTACCCAGCCTGCGCGTCGGCGCGGCCATCAGAACGTCGGTAGCCATCAGGACCTCGATCGACATGAGCTCCTCTACGAGGTCGAGCGCGCGTTCGACCTTGGTGACCGCGGCGGGTGCATCAGAGGCGACATCCTCGACACCGAGGTCGAGCGCAGGCACGTCGAGAGTGACGGGACCGGCGAGGCCGCGTAGCTCGGACCATGAAGTTGCGGCGGGGTACCGGAGCGAGATCCCGAAGAATTCCGGAGGTGGGCCCCCCTCCTTGGCAGGAGGCGGCCCACCCGAAAAGAACACGTCCCAGAGATGGTTCATGCGCCGTTCGGTCAGGTGGCCGAGATGGGCGAGCGCGAGGCCAAGGTGCTCGAACGTGAGCGCCATGACGACAGCGTCGAAGTTGCCGTTGTGGATCATCTCGCCGCCCTCGATCGAGACCAGTGGATTGTCTCCCTGTCCGTTCAGTTCGACCAACACCGTGTCAAACGCGGCGTCGATCGCTTGGCGCACCGCTCCGTGCACCTGTGGGATCACCCGGAATGAGATGGGCGACTGCACCGAAGTTTCGAGCGCCCCGGTCGCCAGGTCACCGCCTGCCAGGGCATCACGGACTGCGGCGGCGGATGCCCGTTGGCCCTGATACGGCTTCGCATCGGCGACCTCGTCTCGCACGCTCGAGCTGCTGGCTTTCGCGGCCTCCATCGAAAGAGCCGCCACCACGTCGGCCAGCTTGGTGACGTCGCGGGCTCGCGCAAGGGCGAGGGCCCCGCCGCCTATCGAAAACCCGTTGCACGACATGAAGGTGAGGCCGTCCTTCGGCTCGAGTTGCAGCGGTTCGATTCCTGCGTCCGCCAGGGCTTCGCCGCCGGCCATCACAATCCCGTTGAGCTCGGCACGGCCGAAGCCGAGTGCAACCTGACCCACACTCGCCAGCTGGCCGAGATCGGCCATCCCAACGGACCCGCGCGAGGGAACGATCGGATGCACCCCGGCGTTCAACATCGCCATCAGCACGTCGGCAACTGCCGGGCTAGCTCCTGAACCGCCGCGTGCGATGCCATTGAGGCGCACTGCCATCGCGGCACGCACCAACCTGGCCGGCGCCGGATCGCCAAGCCCACTGGCGTGGGTCATCAGCAGCATCATCTGCGTGCTCCGCAGCTCCTCGATCGGGAGCCGGGTGTCCTTCAGGTGCCCGAGACCTGTGTTCAGGCCGTAGACCGGCGCGTCGCCCTCGAGCATCTTGTCCACCACGGCGCGGCTCGCCCTGATCGTCTCGCGGGCAACCTCGTCGAGTCTCACTGGGGAGCCCGCAGCCACGTCGAGTAGCTCCTCGATCGTCATCGGCTGCTTGCCGATCGTCACGATGCGCATCGATCGCACCGTACCCCGACGTGTGGCCCGCCCGTCCCTCGAAGGGCGGCGATTCGCGCGCCAACCCAGGCCGAGGCGTCGGCTCCCTTGCGGCGCACGCCGCCTCCACTTCGCCTGATCCCGCCGGCCCGATACAATTTGCAGCCCTTGACCTTCAGTCTGGGGCCCATAGCTCAGCCCGGTTAGAGCGCATCCCTGATAAGGATGAGG